>CAZJSO010000009.1:7655-24686 GCA_964548795.1 uncultured Dehalococcoidia bacterium
CCTTTTCCAGTAAGTCGAGGTCTGAAATGCGGGCCATCTTGAGGTCGGGAAAACCGCTCTGCCGGGTGCCAAAGAACTCACCTGGGCCACGGAGTTTGAGATCTTCCTCGGCCAGCAAGAAGCCGTCGTGGGTTCTCTCCATGACGGAGAGCCTGGCCTTCCCTTCATCAGAGAGATTTTCAGAAAGAAGCAGGCAGTAAGCCTGGAAGCTCGAGCGCCAAACTCTTCCACGGAATTGATGAAGCTGGGAGAGGCCAAACCTTTCCGCCCCCTCAATGAGTATCACCGTAGCATTGGGGACATCAATGCCCACCTCGACCACTGGCGTGGAAACTAGGATGTCCAGTTCACCCGAGCGGAACTTCTGCATTACTTCATCCTTCTCCGCTGAGGAAAGTCGTCCGTGCAGAAGTCCCAGTCTAAGGTCGGGAAAAATTCTCCTCGACAATTGCTTATACTCGCTCACCGCTGCCGCTGACTGGATGGCCTCCGACTCCTCAACCAGCGGGCAGATGATGAAGGCTTGATGCCCCTGAGCTACCTGCCGACGGATGAATTCATAGGCCTGCCTGCGCTGCCGAGGTGCCAGCCAGCGGGTCTTTACCTCCCTTCTCCCTGGAGGAAGCTCATCCAGGACGGAGAGATCTAGGTCACCATAGACGGTCAAGGCCAAGGTGCGGGGGATGGGAGTGGCACTCATCACCAGCATGTGAGGCTGGAGACCCTTCTGTCGCAGCGCCAGGCGCTGCCTCACCCCGAAGCGGTGTTGCTCGTCCACCACCACCAGCCCCAGCCTTTCGAAAGTCACCTCGCTCTGAATCAGTGCATGGGTCCCAATGAGAAGGTCAATTTTCCCCTCTGCCAGAAGCTGGCGGAGTTCGGCTTTCTCCCTTTCCTTGAGTCCTCCGGTAAGCAGGCCCAGGCTGAATTTTCTGGGAAGAGGAGAGGAAAGGAAACAAAATGGGCTTCCCTGGGGTTTCCCACCCAGGAGGGAACAAATACTTTCAAAGTGCTGCTGGGCCAGGATTTCAGTGGGTGCCATGAGAGCAGACTGATATCCATTAGCTACGACGAGCAGCATAGCTGCAGTGGCCACCACAGTCTTTCCACTCCCCACCTCACCCTGGAGGAGCCGATTCATCGGCCGGGCACCAGCGAGGTCTTGCCTGATCTCCTCCAGCACCCGCTGCTGAGCTGGAGTAAGCCTGAAGGGAAGTCGTGACAGGAAGCCTTCCAGATATTTAGAATCGGCATCCAGGCTAATCCCCTCCTCCCTTTCCTGCTCTTGTCTTCGGAGAGCCAGGCCAAGCTGGATGAGGAAGAACTCGTCGAAAGCCAACCTCCTTCTGGCCTCAGCCTTGGAGGCTTCGTTCGCCGGGTAATGGGCTTGCTTTATGGCCTCCCTAAGTTCGAGGAGGGTGAGCTTGCCCCTTACCTCCTCAGGAAGGAAATCTTGAAGAGCCGGAAGGGCTAAATCAAGGGCTTCCTTGACTACCCGGCGCGCAGTCCTGGGGGAAAGTCCCTCAGTTAAGGGATAAATCGGCACCAATCTCCCGGCGTGAATGGGCTCGGAGCCGAGGAACTCATATTCAGGTGACAGAAAGGCCCTTTGCCTTTTCCAAAGGCCCACCTTTCCGCTCAAGAGAACCTGGGTATTGGGAGAAAGCTTTTTGGCCAGGTAAGGCTGATTGAACCAGACAGCTCGCATGTTGCCCGTTTCATCTCCAACAATGGCCTCTATAATCTGCTTCCCCCTTAAACTTCTTCTGGCGGAGGTCTCCCAAACACGGACCAGAGCAGTCTGCTCCAGGTCTAGTTCCAGCTCAGCGACCTTCCGCCGCAAACTATAATCTATGTGGCGATGAGGGAAAAGATAAAGGAGGTCGCGGACAGTCTTGACACCCAGTCTTTCGAACTTCTTCGCCAGCTTAGAGCTTATTCCTTTCACCTGCGTTACAGGTTCCCCAAGCGAAAAACGGCCCCTGCTTTCAGGCAGGCTTTCAGCTTGTAAGTGCTCTCTCAGAAGCTGGACATGCTGCAGCATTTCCCTGGTCCATTTCTCACGCTCAGTCTTCCTCAGCTGAGCATAGCTGAAGGCGGGAAAAAGCTTCAAGGCCTTGGCTAGTTGCTCGACCTCGTCTAAGAGGGAATGCAGAAAACAGTCCAGGCCCCCAATGACAGCTTTGTCATCATGATTCCGGGCCTGCTCTACCTGCAGTACCCTGTTCAGGCTCTCAAGTAAACCTAGAAAAGCGCGGCGGCGGCTTTCTGTCAGCGGTCTCAGAAGAGCTTGAATCTCTGGGGAATGTTCAGAAAGGGCCAGCCTTGTTCCTGGGCTACTCGACGGAGATGATGTAGTCATAATGTAGTTGGCCGCCAAGAAGTACTTCCAACTGTAGATGGGGGTATTGTTGACGCACAAGCGAAGATAAGTCTTCTAGCTCAGCCGGGCTAACCTGAGACCCATAGTAGAGGGTGAGGAGTTCGTACCCCCCCGCATCCATCTGCAAGAGAAGCTGTTGCAACACCTGTTTCTTGTCTTCGCCCGCAGCGACCAATTCTCCATCGACGAAGCCTATGACCTCCCCCTTCTTCACTGACAAGCCCTTATATCTCATTGACCTCACTGCGGTGGATATTTCTCCGGTGCGCACGGAGGACAAGCTCCTTTGCATGGACTGCACATTCACCTCTAGGTTCCTCTCTGGGTCAAACGAAAGGACGGCTGCTATTCCCTGGGGGATAGTTTTGCTAGGGACGACCCTCACCTTCTTCTGGCTAAGTTCTTGAACCTGATGAGCTACTGGGATGACATCAGGGTTGTTAGGAAGAACGATGACCTCCCCTGCTGGAGCTGACTCCACCGTATGGAGAACTTCCTTCACGCTGGGGTTCATTGTCTCGCCACCAGGAATGACCATTGCCCCCAGGCTCTCAAAAATACGGGCTAGTCCCTCCCCAGAGGCCACCGCGGCTATGGAGATAGTGCTTGAAGGAAGAATCTTACTGGCTACGAAATCTCGATGCTGCTCATCCATGTTCTCGATCTTCACCTGTTTCAAGGTACCAAGTTTTGTGGCATAACTGATAGCCGCCCCGGGATCAAAAGTGTGAAGGTGCACCCGTACCAAGTTCTCCTCCCCCACTACGAGGACGGACTCGCCCATACGGGTAAGCTTCCGCCGAATCTTCTCCAGGCTAAGTCCCTCTCCCTGCAACAGAAATTCAGTACAATAACCATATCTCTGCTGGGATGCTAGCTGCTCCGCAGCTAGTAGGGCTGGTACTTCAGCTTCGGACTCCTCAGCTATTTCCTCACCTCTCAGGAACCGGAGAAGGCCCTCAAAAATAACATAAAGGCCCTGTCCCCCTGCATCCACCACCCCTGATTCACGCAGCACGGGGAGAAGTTGGGGGGTCCGGGCAACTGAGTCCCGAGCTTCTTGGACGGCGACTTGCATAACCTTCACCAAGCTGCCATCGGAGGAAGCCGCTGAGTTAGCCACATTTGAAGCCTCCCGCAAAACCGTGAGCATGGTCCCCTCCACTGGCTGGGTAATCCCCCTATAAGCGAGCTCGGTTGAGCGTGACAAAGCCCGGGCCAAGTCTTTCCCGGAGAAGGAGTCCTTTCCCTCAAACTCCTGAGCCAAGCCACGAAGTACCTGTGAAAATATCACCCCACTGTTCCCTCTAGCCCCCATCAAAGCGCCTTCGGCCATAGCCTGAGCCACTGCGGAACAACTATGATCAGAACAAAGGCTAGCCTTCTGCAGAGCTGCCTCAAGGGTAAGCATTAAATTGGTGCCGGTGTCACCGTCAGGTACCGGGAAGACGTTCAAGGCATTAATAAGTTGAACATTCCGTCGCAGAAGACGGCTAGCAGCACGGAACATCTTCCGCAAGCTCTGACCATTCCAAGAATCCAAATTGGCCACCGCCATACCCTCCCGCTACTTGCAATATCCCAACACAGATTCTACAATGAAAGGCGGTATTAGTCAAAGCCCAGAATGCTTATGTTCAGGAGATATTAATGAAGTGCGAAATTTGTGGGAAAAGTCTTGGATTCGGACACAATGTTAGCCACTCAAAGCGGCGTACCGGACGGGTCTTTCGGCCCAACATAAAGCCGCTCCGGCTTGAAATAGGCGGGAGACGAAGGAGAATAAACATCTGCACTCGGTGTCTGAGAACCTTATACAAGATCAAGGCCTAAGAACTCGGAAAAAGATGATTAAGAGGGACAGCCTCTTGAAGCTGTCCCCCTTTATTCGCCCAACCAAACGAAGTCCTCTAAATTATCCCGCTGAAGTGAGCCAACAGTGGGGCAAAGACCAGGCTAATGATGGACATGAGCTTGAGCATGATGTTTAGGCTAGGGCCAGAGGCATCCTTCATGGGGTCACCAGTGGTATCACCTACTATGGCCGCCTTATGAGCCTCGGAGCCTTTCCCACCAAAATGCCCGGCCTCAATCCACTTCTTGGCATTATCCCAGCTTCCTCCAGCGTTAGCCTGCATTATGGCTAACATGAAACCGGCACCGATAGAGCCCAGCAAGAAGCCAGCCAGAGCATATTTGCCCAAGATAAAGCCCACTGCTAGCGGGGCAATTATGGACATTATAACTGGGATGACCATCCTTTTTAGTGCACCCCTAGTGGAGAGGTCAACACACCTGGCATATTCCGGCCTGGCTTTTCCCTCCCACAGGCCTTCAATCTCCCGGAACTGACGCCTTACCTCTTCGATTATCACGAAGGTGTTCTCACCTACCGCTCCCATCACCATGGCGCAAAAGATGGCCGGAAGCAGCACACCAATAAACAAACCCGCTACTGCTGGGGCACTCAGGAGGCTGGATTTCAGCCCCCCAGCTACAGCAATCTCACCCCCAGGGCCAACACTGGCTATTCCCACAGCAAAAGCATAGGAGAGCATCAAAGCCAAGGCGGTGAGGGCAGCCGAACCTATGGCAAATCCTTTCCCCGTTGCCGCAGTGGTATTGCCCAGCGAGTCGAGCGCATCGGTGCGCTCCCTGACATCTTCCCCGAGACCAGCCATCTCGGTTATGCCTCCAGCATTGTCAGCCACCGGACCATAAGCATCGGTGGACAGGGAAATCCCCAAGGTGGAGAGCATGCCAACACCGGCAATGGCCACGCCATAAAAGCTAGCAAACTTATAGGCACCCAGCAGCGCCAAGGCCACCACAAGCAGAGGAATCCAAGTGCTCATTAGCCCGTTGGCAAAGCCACGAATCATCGTCGTCCCGGCCCCAGTAGTGCAAGCCTCGGAGATTTTAAGGGTCGGCCTATATTCATAGGCGGTATAGTAATTGGTGCTTTCCCCAATTATGACTCCAGCCACAAGACCACAGAGAACAGCCACCCAGATGCCAAAATCAGCGTTGAGGAAGTGCACTACAAGCCAGGAAAACAGAAGGGTTAGTCCAGCGGCCATGAAGGTGCCTCGACGAAGAGCCCAGAGCAGAGCCCCCATGCCTTGCCCTCTGGTAGAAACGAAAAATGTTCCAATAATCGAGGCTATTATACCCCCGGCGGCAACCAGCAGTGGCACGTACCAGGAAGTGGGATCATTAGCTACAAGTCCAATGGCAATGGCTACCACAGACAGCGTCATAGTAGCAATGATGGAGTCGACATAAGATTCAAACAGGTCAGCACCCATTCCGGCTACATCGCCTACGTTATCGCCGACGAAGTCGGCGATAACCGCTGCATTGCGGGGATCATCTTCCGGAATGCCCTTCTCCACTTTTCCTACCAGGTCTGCGGCCGCATCGGCTCCCTTGGTGTAGATCCCTCCTCCTACCCTGGCGAATAGAGCCACGGAGGAGGCACCCATCCCATAGGCTGGGATAATGGTGAGGAAAGCAGGGCTATTATGAAAGGCAAAGTAGATTATGGAAAGCCCCACCACCCCTATGCCCACCACAGCCATCCCCATCACAGTACCTCCACGGAAGGCTACCCTCAGGCCATCGTTCAAGCTCCTCTGGGCCGCAGTAGCCGTTCGTCCATTGGACCTTATCGCTATATTCATTCCCCCGTAGCCAGCGGCCATGGAACAAAGAGCTCCAAAGACAAAGGCCACAGCTGACCAGGGACTCATACTTGTTGTCAGAAATCCCAAGAGGGCCAGAATGACAGCCACTATCACTACAAATACGGCCAATATGGAATATTCACGGTGGAGGAAGGCAAGCGCTCCTTCTTTGATCGCCTCGGAAATCTCCCTTACCCTTTCCGTCCCAGGGCTAGCTCTAAGTGTAGCTAGGCCAGAGAACCCAGCAAAAGCAAGACCAACCAAACCCACCATTAGAGCTATCCAGACCATTTAGCCCTCCTTTCCAGATTCCGTAATCCCGCACAAACCCGCTGTGAGCCACAACTAATTTCCTACGCTATCTCGTCCTTTCCATATAGCTTTTGCCCCAACGAAGGAGCAAGTATACTCCCAACCCAATCTCGATCACAAGCCCGCTTATTATGGCCCAGGCAAGGTGAAGATGCAAGAATATGATAGAACAAACTATCCAGGCGATAACCACAATGGTAAGGCCTATCATACCCCACTCAAACGCCCTATCACTCAAGTTTCCTCCTTTGGTTTTAGATGCCGCTGAAAGCCTTCCAGTCTCTTCTCCAACTCCTTTTGACTTAAGGTTAGGGTGAGGTCACCGCGGCTGCGTTCCAGAACTCCTCGCACCATGTCAGTGGTTCTCCTTAGATTAGCAGTCAAAGCATCAGGAAAGTCCACACTCATCAGCAAGGCATAAATATCTTCCATAAACTTTAGGAGCTCCTCACAGCGTTCGAGTTCATCCCCTCTTATACGATCCAACATTTGGCGGCGGAGTTCACCTACAACTTCACCCAGCCCATTGAGATAAGGCACATAAGGCATTCCGAGTTCATCTGGATCAGGGACTACCTCGCCCGAAACCAGGGCCAGAAGAACTGCTGCTTCAACATACTCCTTCTGAGCATCACGGATGAAACCGGAGTGCAGAAGATCGGGGTGTTTAGAGAGGCTTTGATTTAGCTCTATGAGCAAATCCCGGGCAGACCTTGCTGCCACCCGGGCTTTATCATATTCACCCTGATGGATGGCTCGAATAGAAGCAGAGGAATTTAGAATTATCTGACGGCAAAGCTGCAGGGCCCTCTCACGAGCGACCTGTTTCAGAGAAAGATAGTCTCGGACTTTCTCTCCAATCGGTCCTAAATTAGAAGTCTGCCTCAATTTGCCTCTTTCATTTTCTCTGCCAGCCAACCCGCAGCGGCGGCGATATCCTCAGCCTGTAACACTGCGCTGATAACAGCTACAGCATTAGCCCCAGCCAAAAGAACCTCCGTTACACGTTCCGAGTCTATCCCCCCTACAGCTACTATCGGCAAGGAAATCTGCCTTCTAACCTGGCGCAGGAAGTCCAGGCCGACTACCTTCGCCTGAGGTTTGGTCGGCGAAGGATAGATAGAACCCACGCTCAGATAATCAGCTCCCTCATCTCGAGCTTGAAGAGCCTGGCTTAAGGTCTTCACCGAACAGCCAATAAGCTTATCAAAGGGAAGAAGCTTCCTGGCTTCCCGAACCGGGAGATCATCTCGACCTAAATGAACCCCATCGGCTTCGGCCGCAAGGGTTATGTCAACTCGGTCGTTCACCAGGAAGAGAACCGAGGAGGCAGAACAAACCTTCTGCAGCCTGCGGGCCAGTGGAAGAAGTTCAGCTGTGGAGCGCTCCTTATCCCGAAGCTGAATTAGCCTTGCTCCTCCAGAGATCGCTTGCTGGGCAATCTCAACCTCGTCTCGCCCCCTTGCCGCCTGGTAGTCAATGATCACGTAAAGGCCATTTATCCTCTCCTTCTTATCCTGACGGAGGAGGCGCGAAACGATTTCCCTCTCCAGTTCATAGAGGTCGAACCTGGCCCGGCTAAACTTTTTCCAGTCCAGCCTGGGGGAAATCTCCGGGAGCCTGCCCAGCTCCTCGATTACACGGAGAGACTCCTGGGCACGCTTGGCATTGGCCGTGGCCAAGGCCAATATATCTCCCTGCTCCTCCCCTCCCTCTAGCTTTCCCACATCACTTCTCGAGTCTCGGGAGCTCAAGAACTTGGCTTTGAGGGAGACATCTCGGGGGATAAGCTCGTGACGCAACAGCCTTAATCTTTCTGTCAGTCCTTTTTCATTTAATATGAAGCGAGAAACATCCTCGAGGACACGCAATCCTTCGCTCAGACGATTAAAGTTAGCATCCAGAACACGCCACATCTTTTTCAACCTTCCTCACTGCCTCTCCATCGAAAGTCAGCCTCTACTCCTCTGGGCTCATTACAACACACGGAAGGCAAACTAGAGTTCTTTCACATTCGACTGAAGCTCCTTTACAGGGCCAGGCATCTCTCCTTCCCGGGCAGCGTCAATCATCTCCCGAACCTGTGATGGCACCTCCTCCCCCATCTCACGGAACTTTTTCTCCACCCACCTCCCTATATTGCGTGGATCCTTGTAATAGTCTGGACTATTAGGGTTGCTAAACTCCTCATGAACGCTTTTTATCGTTCTGCTAATACCGAAGTTGGACATAAGGCGAACAAGTTCCCCGCTTCCACAGTAAGGGCATGTTGCTTCTGTGTAAGCAGCTATACTCTTCACAAAAATGCTTAATTTCCTCTGACAATTCGGGCAGAAAAACTCATATATCGGCATCTTCCTCCCCCTCGCTCATCACTTGTTCTGGGGGCTCGCCCGCTTCCAGCCGACCCAGCATCTCTTCATATTCAGGACCGAGATCCTCCCCAGCGACCTCGGCCATCCTTCGGCCACATTCAGCCAGGGCCTGCGGGTCATTTTGCTCCAGCCCCTGCAGCAGCCTTGAGTTAGATAGAACATCTTCAAAAGCATCCTCTTCTGAGCCAGCTCTAGCCACAGCGAAAGTAGAAAAGAGGCGGGAAACACTTCGGCTACCACATTGAGGACAAGATAGGGAAACCTCTCCTGAGGGCTTGAGGACAAGCTGAGAGAAGTGGCAGCCACAATTGCCGCAGCGGTATTCATAAATTGGCATTGTCCAATGCTTAAGCTTTATGGCTAATCCTAAGGCCTCGTTTAAAATTCTAGCAAAATAGAGCTGCCGAAGACAAGGCTAGGTATTGCACTTCCTGCCCTCCGAGGGTAAAATGCAAACGGTATGGGTTATGAAATTGTCATCGGACTGGAAGTCCATGCTCAGCTTCGTACCAAAACCAAGATGTTTTGCCGCTGCAGTGCCGATTATGTCAACTCACCTCCCAATTCGCATGTTTGTCCCATCTGCCTGGGGATGCCCGGAGTCCTGCCTGTCATCAACCGGCAGGCAGTAGAATATGCCATAGCCGCTGCTCTAGCCTTAAACTGCACCATAGCTTCCTTCACCAAGTTTGATCGTAAGAATTACCCCTACCCCGACTTGATGAAAGGGTATCAGATTTCCCAGTATGACGCTCCTCTTTCTCATGATGGCTGGCTGGAAATAGAGGTAGACGGACAGAAGAAGCGCATCGGCATTACACGGGTTCATATGGAGGAGGACGTAGCCAAGCTCTTGCATCGCAATGGCCCCGCGGGGGAGACCTACAGCTTGGTAGATGTAAATCGTGCCGGTGTTCCACTCTTGGAAATCGTGAGCGAGCCAGATATGAAATCGGCAGAAGAGGCCCGAGAATATCTTACCAAGCTGCACCGACTGCTTCGCTGGCTGGGCATCTCCAATGCCAACATGGAGGAAGGTAGCTTCCGGTGTGATGCCAACATTAGCCTTCGGGAGGTGGAAACTGGCAGGTCATCCGCTAAAGTTGAACTCAAGAACATGAACAGCTTTAAAGCAGTCTATCAAGCCTTGAAATATGAAGCTGAAAGACAAGGGGCACTTCTTGGATCAGGCGCTCGAACATCTCAGGAAACTAGAGGGTGGGATGATGAGAGAGGGGTCACTGTTCTTCAAAGAAGTAAGGAATATGCTCATGATTATCGTTACTTTCCCGAACCTGATCTCCCACCTTTAAGAATAAATCCTGAGTGGGTTGAGGAGATAAAATCTCGTCTCCCAGAGCTGCCTGATGCTAGGCGTGACCGCTTTATGAGGCAATATGGCCTGCCAGCTTATGATGCGAATCTCTTGACCAGCTCCAAGGAGTTAGCCGATTTCTTCGAAGCCTGCGTCAATCTCTCCTCGAAGGAAAGGGCTAAAGTCATCAGCAACTGGATACTGGGAGATTTCCTCCACTTGCTCAACATCACTGGCACGGAGATATCTAGATCAAAGCTTAGCCCCAAGCATCTAAGCGACTTGCTGGACCTGATAGAGAAGGGCGTATTGAGCACTACCCTGGCTAAGAAGGTCCTGGAGGAGATGTTCCACACTGGAAGACTGGCTTCAAAGATTGTAGCCGAGCAGGGCCTGATACAAATTGGCGAGTCTTCCCAGCTTGAGCCAGTGGTGGAAAAAGTGCTTCAGCAGAGTCCCAAGGCAGTAGCCGATTTTAAGAAGGGCAAGGAACAAGCGCTCAAGTTCCTCATAGGCCAGGTGATGCGGGAAACAAAGGGTCGAGCCAAACCAGAACTAGTGGCCAACTTACTTAAGGAGAAGCTGAAATGAAACCTATCTTCGTCGTTGAGATCATTATTTCCGCAGCGCTGATCTTTCTTATTCTGATGCAAGCCAGGGGTGGGGAGCTGGGTGGTATCTTTGGAGGGTGGGGCATGCCCACCTACCGGACAAGGAGGGGGATTGAACGGGTTATATTCCGCTCCACCATTGCGCTAGGAATAATCTTCGTTCTCCTCTCAGCGCTCAGCGCCAGACTCGGCTCCTAGAAACCATGAGGGTCATTGCCTTAATGAGCGACTTCGGACTGGCTGACCCGTACGTAGGCCTCATGAAGGGTGTAATCCTCAACCTTAACCCTGAGGTTACTATCGTGGATCTCTGTCATGAGGTAGCCCCACAGAATATCACCCAGGCTGCCTTCCTACTAAAGACCGCCTGGCGCTTTTTTCCCCCAGAGACAATACACGTAGTGGTGGTAGACCCTGGAGTAGGGAGTCAGCGAAGGGCAATAATCTTGAAGATAAAGAAAACCTTCTTCATCGCCCCAGATAACGGGGTGTTAAGTGGAGTGCTGGAGGAGTCTGATAGCTTTGAAGCAGTAGCTCTCACCAATCCCCAGTACTGGCGTCATCCGGTTAGCCCCACCTTTCACGGCAGGGATATATTCGCCCCGGTTGCCGCCCACCTCTCACTTGGGGTTCCTCTCCATAACTTTGGGGAGCCAGCCTCTGACCTGGTAACCCTTCCGCTCCCACAGCCGGTAGAGGAAGGGGGTGTGGTAATAGGTCAGGTCATCCACATTGATCACTTTGGCAACCTCATCACCAATATCAAAGAAGACAAGCTACCAAAGGAAAGTTTCTCTATAGATATCTGTGGCTATCACATCAAGAGGTTAAGCCCTTCCTACGCAGAAGGGGATGAGTTTCTAGCCTTGATCGGCAGCAGCGGAAACTTGGAGATAGCCGTTAGAAATGGAAATGCGGCCAAGCGGCTTAAGGCAGGATTAGAAACAACGGTAAAGGTAAGAAAGCACCATGGTAAATAGTGCTACCTTCGAACGGGTTAAAGTCTGGTTTGCCGAAACCAGGCCCCAATTCCTGCTGCTTACCCCTGTTTGTGTATTCGCCGGGGTGGCCGTTTCCCTTCTTGATGGCTATGCCTTCCGCCTCTTATATTTCGTGCTGGCCTTCATCGGCGCCCTGTGTGCCCACGTGGCAGTTAATGTCCTTAATGACTATTTCGATTATCGTAGTGGGGTAGACCTCAGAACCCAGCGGACTCCCTTCAGCGGCGGAAGTGGTATCCTTCCCTCGATGCAGCTTTCACCCAAAGGAGTTTTGCTCCTTGGTCTCGCCAGCCTGGGGATAGTGCTTCTGGTCGGAGCTTACTTTATTTTCGTCTACCGCTGGGGCATCCTTCCTATAGGGCTTACCGGGGTGTTGGTAATACTGCTATATACCCCTTACCTCACCAAATTACCAGCCACATCTGAGGCTGCGGCTGGTGGATTCGCCCTTATGGTGCTGGGGACATACTTCACCCAGACGGGCACTTACAGCTTCGCGGCAGCCTTAGTTACCCTAATTGCTGGACTGCTAATTGCCAACCTTCTGCTGCTCAATGAGTTTCCCGATGTGGAGGCTGACCTGGTTGGTGGCCGAAGGCACCTGCCCATCATTCTAGGGCGCAGAAAAGCATCCAGGGTCTACTGCGCCATTACCGCTCTAGCTTATGCTATCCTCGTCGGAGGAGTAGCCGGGAACATTCTGCCTTGGACAGCCCTTTTTGGCCTAGTCACCCTGCCGCTGAGCCTAAAGGCCATGAGAGGCTCACTAGAACACCATGACGAAATAGATCGCCTTGTCCCCTCCCTGGCCGCCAACGTATTGGTAGTGCTTCTAACCCCCTTCTTGATGTCCTTCGGCATACTTATCTGGGCTCTTCTCCAAGGCTAAGAAGTCCTCAAGGCCTCTCGCCCGGCTTTCAACAGACATGTTATCTCCACAACCCGCTTGCCCAAGCCCCGAGCTGCTCGCAGCCCATACCCATCTTTCAATACCCCCAGCCTATCCTTAGGGTCAAATTTGCCCATCCCTCCATAACTAGCCAGGCCAACGGCTCCGTAGTGATGCCCGACACCAGGATTAACCGGTATCATCCCCAGGGCAAGAAGAGCGCTGACCAAGCTGATCAGCGCTGTCTCGCCTCCTCCATTGCGGAACCAGCCCACGGCCAGGGCTCCCCCAACCTTATTTCTTAATGCCCCCCGATAGTGCCGGGCATGAAGAAAGGCTCGAAGTCTGTCCACCACTGAAGCCAGATAACCAGAAAGACGGCCGAAATATACCGGCGTAGCCAGCAACAAGGCATCGGCCTCAAGCATCTTGGGATAGAGTTCCATCATATCATCCTGGTTAGCACAGAACTTTCCCTCTTCCTGCCCGGTCACACACCAATTGCAATGGCGACAGTCCGCTATTTCCCTTCCCGCCAGGGTCACCAGCTCTGTCCTCACCCCTTCAATCTCCTCGGCCGCCTTCAAAGCTTCCCTTAGAAAGGTCTCGGTGTTTCCACCCTTCACAGGACTGCCGCAGATTCCTAGCACCTTGAGTTCCATCCTCCCTCCTGACTTGCTCCCAAAAAGTTACCTTCGTTCCACAACAGCACAAATGCCCAGCCCTCCTCCCCCACAAATGGCCTCCAGCCCATATCTAGCACCACGCCTCTTCATCTCGTGTAGCAGGGTGACCATCCTCATGGCTCCAGTAGCACCGAGAGGATGTCCCAGAGAGATACCAGAGCCATTGACATTTATGCGCTCGTAGTCCCTCTCAGTCAGCCCCATCTCCTTGAAATCTGCCAACACCTGAGCGGCGAAGGCTTCCTGTATCTCCATAAGGTCTATCTCATCCAGGGTGAGCCCAGCCTTTCCTAGCGCTTTCTCAACCGCCAGGGGTAGGGCTTTCCAGGCACGCCTGGGATCAGCTCCAGCGACGGCGAAGGACTTCAAATAGCCCATTGGTTCAGCGTTGAGCTCGGTGGCTTTCTCCACACCGGCTAGGACACAGGCCGCTGCACCATCATTTTCCGTGGATGAGTTGCCAGCGGTACAGACGCCTCCCAAAACCGGACGCAACTTCCCCAGCTTCCCTAAGGAGGTATCAGGGCGCGGGGTCTCATCCCTATCCACTATCACTGGTTCACCCCTGGGCCGTGGGGCAACTACAGGAACAATCTCATCCTTGAACTTGCCCGAGTTAATGGCTGCGCAAGCCCTCTGGTGACTGCGCAAGGCCCATCTATCGCAGTCTTCTCGAGAAATTCCAGCTTCCCTAGCTGCTGTCTCTGCCCAAGACATCATCGTGGGCAGAATGCCGAATCTTTCCTCAGGTTGTGACATGACCCTAGCTCGCTGAATCCGGTCATAGAGGGGTATGCCCCAGATTGAAAGGCTACCATGTCCTCTCGGCATGTCGCCCTGCCCCCCTGTACCCCATCTTATGTATTGCCCTGGAATGTAGAACTCGGCAGTACTCATACTTTCTACTCCACCAGCCACTATGATGTCAGCATTCCAGGTTTGAATTTTCATAGCCGCAAAGCAGATGGCATCCAGACCGCTGCAACAACGGCGGTCGAGAGTAATGCCCGGAATCTCTTCAGGCCAGCCCGCCTTAAGAAGAGACATACGGGCGATGTTAACATATTCCCCACTCTGATAATTCTGCCCCATAATGACTTCATCAACGAGGAAAGAGTCCACATTGGCCCTCCTCAGTGCCTCATTGAGAACCAGGGCACACAAATCATAGGCCGGTACGGTTTTCAAAGCGCCCATAAATGAACCTACAGGCGTCCTCACCGCACCAAGGATGACAACATCCCTTTGAGCTGAAGAATCGGCCGGGGTATTCATTTAGGCTACTTGTCTGTGGGGAAAGAGAACTGGCAGGGTTACCCCACGCCATTTCTCAAATCAGAGCCCCATTCCCTGAGCCACCATCTCACGGTAGAAGTCAACCTCGCCGAAGCTGAGCTGAGCAGACTTAAGACGTCGAGTGTAATAGTGCAAGTCATACTCCATGGTGACCCCAATGGCGCCGTGAACCTGGTGCGCCAGGCTAATGACTCGCTCACTGGCTTCCGCGGCCCAAGATCTAGCCACGGCTATCTCCTCAGCACAGGGGAGCTTCTCATTTAACTTCCAAGCAGCTTGATAAGTGCTGAGCCTTAGGCCCTCGACATCGGTAAACATGTCAGCGCAATAGTGCTGGATGATCTGAAAGCTCCCAATCGGGCGGCCGAATTGCTTCCTGTCCTTGGCATAGTCCACTGTCATATCCAGTACTTGGCCTACCATCCCCACCATCTCACAGCACTTGGCTACCACTGCTCGATCGATTATCTTCTTTACTTCTCTCCAGCCCTGGTTAAGCTCGCCCAGGATGTTCTCCGAGGATACTTTAACTTTATCGAAGACTACTTCGCAAAGTTTATCGGCCATGGTTCTTAGAACTGTGCGACTTAGGCCAGAGCTTTTGGCATCCACCAGGAAAATAGTCAGCCCTTCATCCGGCTCGGCCCTTTTATCAGTCCGGGCAACACAAAGGAGATAATCGGCCACATGGGCATCGGGAACAAAAAGCTTAGTCCCACTTATAGCCCAACCATCCCCATCGGGGGCAGCCGTGGTCTCAATAGAGGCAGCACTGTAGCCGCCGCTGGGCTCCGTTAAGGCCAGGGTGCAGATCGTCTCACCACCAGCTATCTTAGGAAGATGCTTCTCTTTTTGTGCCTCTGTTCCAGTGTCGAGAAGGGGAAGACCACCAAGGATGAGTGTGGAAAAGTATGGTCCAGGCATAGAAGCCCTTCCCATCTCCTCCAGCAAGACAGCCAAATCGAGGAAAGTCATCCCCGTCCCCCCATACTTCTCCGGGAAGGGTAGGCCCATCCAGCCAAGCTCCGCCATTTCCCTCCACACCTCCGGCGAGTAGCCCAGTTCGCTCTCTTCTAGCTCTTTTACCACCTTTTTGGGAAATTTCTCAGCCAAGAAATCTCGAGCGATCTTCCGTAGAATCTCCTGCTCTTCGGTAAACGACAAATCCATTAAATACCTCCTTCTCTCAACTTTTCGCACCTACTGAAGCTCACTGGGTGGGTAATCCCAGCTTACGCAGGGCCAGGATGTTCTTCAGTATCTCCGAACTACCTGCCTGCAGACTATAGCCCTTGGAAGAGAGGTATGAGTGATAAGCCATTCCACTCAGCTTCACCCATCTGGAGTGAGGGGCTAGTTGGCCATAGGGTCCAAGAATTTCCAGGGCTGTGCTGGCCAAGCGCTGCTCGAAGGCGGTAGCATAAGCCTTCGACATGCAAGCCTCCCATTCAGGGGAGCGGCCTTCATCCATAACTAAAGCTACCCGATACATGAAGAGGCGTCCAACCTCGAATTCTACCTTTAGCTGAGCTAACTTGTGGCGAATTATTGGATCCCGCGACAGTAGCTCGCCATCTCGTTTGGCCTCCTTAACGAACTGAATAAGGCCCTCGAAGACCGGATAGTTGGCCATGAGCCTTTCCATCCCGCTGCGCTCATAGGCCAATTGTTCCATCACCTGGCGCCAGCCATTATTCTCCGGCCCGATCAAGCACTCTTGAGGGACACGAACATCGTCGAAGAATACCTCATTCCAGGCCTCATTCCCAGTGATATCGACCAGAGGCCTTCGAGTGATTCCAGGCAAGTCCATGGGGATAATGAATTCGCTGAGGCCTCGATGCTTGGGCACATTGAGGTCAGTTCGTGCCAGCAGGTAGAGATAATTCATGTGGCTCCCGCCGCTGGTCCAAGTCTTCTGTCCATCAATCACATATTGACCATCTTTCTTCACCGCCCTGGTTTTAAGAGAAGCAAGGTCACAGCCAGCCTCTGGCTCGCTCATCCCCAAGCCGACATACATCTCGCCATTGATGATCTTGGGCAGTAGCTCCCGCTTTTGTTCCTCAGTGCCATGCTTGAGAACCGAGCCGCCAATCTGACGGTCTGCAAACCAGTGGCAAGCTGCTGGAGCTCCATACCTCAGCATTTCCTCGGTGAGGATCAGTCGGTCAATGAAGGAACGCCCCTGCCCACCATACTCTTTAGGCCAGGTGAGTCCAATCCACCCCCTGGCGGCTACACGTTTGGTAAACTCCGGGTCGTAAGCCATAATCCAGCCATCAATGGTTGGTTTCCACAGCCCCTGTTTTATCTCCCCTTCGAGGAAATCCTGAATTTCCTTCCGAAACTTCTCCTGCTCCTCAGTGAGCCGGAAATCCATCTTCACCCCCTTAGATTCGAATTCCAGTCTGCTATTGAGCTGCCTTCTGAGGCCATGAACAGTATAGCCTGCCAACTCGAAAGTATCAACTGGG
>CAZJSO010000010.1:0-23873 GCA_964548795.1 uncultured Dehalococcoidia bacterium
GGGGTGGGGCAGTCAAGGTGGAGGTCAGTGGGGGGCAGCAAATACTTTCCGTCAAGATATCACCGGAAGTGGTTGACCCTCAGGATACGGGGCTTCTGGAAGACCTCGTCTTGACCGCGGTCAATCAGGCCCTGGGGAAGGCCAGGGAGCTGGCTGCACGGCGTCTTGAGCCTTTAACCGGGGGCTTCCAGGTTCCGGGTTTATTCTGAATAACTGCCCCTCAGCTGGCTCTGTAGAGTAGGAAGGCTTGCTCCACAGGGCTGAAGGGATCCGGGGGTTAGAAAATGCCAGGAGCTTGTGGAATAGCTTGTGAGGTTTGCGGGCTCAGGGATCAATGTGGGGGCTGCGTTGCTGGCACCGACCCTAGGGCGCCCCAGAGGCAGGCTGAACTTAGGAAGCTTATGGGAGCCCCCTGTCCGGCACTTAACTGCGCTATGAGGAAGGGCATCGATTACTGCCTCCGTTGCCCAGATTTTCCCTGCGAAGTTCATTATAAGTGGGAGATTCCCTATAGCCGCAAACTCCTCGATCTGGTGAAGAAGTTCAAGGCGAGGGAATAACTGAGTGGCTTTAGATTTCAGATTCACCGCTGAGCCTCTGTCCCGGCTAGTTGAGGAACTCCAAAAGCTTCCCGGCATCGGCCCTAAGATGGCTGCTCGGTTAGCCTATTATGTGCTCCGCTTGCCGGAGGCCGAGGCTCGCTCCTTGGCTGAGGCCATCACTGCCGTCAAAGAGAAGGTTACCCTTTGCCCCATCTGCCAGAATCTCACAGATATCACTCCCTGTGCTATCTGCCGGAATCCGGAGAGGGACCGGAGCACTATCTGTGTGGTAGAAGAGCCATTGGATCTCCTCGCAATAGAACGCACTAGGCAGTATCATGGACTGTACCATGTGCTTCATGGTGCTATTTCGCCCATGGAGGGCGTAGGCCCGGATGACCTAAAGATAAAGGAACTTCTAGAGCGCCTCAAGTCTGGTCAAGTTAACGAAATTATCCTAGCCACTAACCCGAACCTAGAAGGTGAAGCTACCGCCATGTACCTCCAGCGTCTTATCGCTCCCCTCGGAATCAAAGTGACCTCTCTTGCCCGTGGATTGCCCGTGGGTGGTGACCTAGAATATGCTGATGAAGTCACCCTGAGCCGGGCTCTTGAAGGCCGGAGACAGCTTTAATAGCCTAGTCCAGCTCAGCTAAGTGTCTTATTATTCTGGGGATGCAGTAGCGAGCGATATCCCGGCGGCTGCCTCCACAGAGGATAACCACTAGCCTGCCCCTACAGAGGTCATCAGCTGCCCTTTTAACCTGTTGAGCTAGTCGAATATGTAAGTCAGGCGACAGCCCCCGACTACCATAATCTCCCCTGGTTCCGTCATAGCCAAATTCCCAGAAGATAAGTTCAGGCCGAAATTTTCTTACCCGGGGAAGGAACTCAGCTTCCATTTTCTTCAAATACTCCCCGTCAGTGATGACCGAGGGAATTTGAACATCCACCTTAGTCCCCTGGTCCAGGGAGCGACTGCAAAGGCAAACGTGAAGTACGTTTTCATCGTGCTCAAAGATATCTCGGGTTCCATCCCCATGATGCGAATCCGTATCTAGGATGGCAAACCTCCCAGCTCCGAACACATCTCTGACTCGCTGTATGGCCAGAGCTGTCCCATTAAGGTAACACCCCCCACCGAAGTAGTCCCTCCCTGCATGATGATCCCCAGTGCCAGTGAAGACGAAAGCATTGTCCAGTTCGTCGCTCAGGATGAGCTCAGCCGCCCGCACCACTCCGTTGGCGGAAAAGCAGGCTGTCTCATAATACAAAGTTTGCTTGACTTGTGCTAGCATTTCGGGAGAGTGGACCTTGAGGATGAGCTCTTCGGAGACCGGCTCCAATTCATAAAAGGCCTCGTAGAAGTAAACATCCCTCTTGTCGAGGAGGCCTTCCAGAGCCTGGGGGAAATCGCGGAGCCTTTCTCCGAGAAGGTGAAGGAAGAAAATGCCCGTCTTCTTCATTTACTCTTCGCCAGCATCCTGCTAAGGTGCCCAAGCAACCGACCCAGCCCCCAACCCTTAGCGGCCGATATCAGGGCTATATCCTTCTTATGAAGACCGAGACGCAGGACGTAATAATCCACCAGCTCCTCTCCGCTAAGCCCTGTGTCCTCCGCCAGGAGATCGACCTTGTTTAAAGCCAGGAGACGAGGCTTATCCTCGAGTTCGAGTTCGGCCAGCACCTCCTCCACAGCTTGGGCTTGCTGGATCGCATTCCTATGAGTTACATCCAGCACATGCAGGAGCACGTCTGCTTCAGATAACTCCTCTAGGGTAGCTTTAAAGGCAGCGACCAGCATAGGGGGTAACTTCTGGATGAACCCTACCGTGTCGGTCACCAGCACTTCTTGACCACCAGGCAGAGTTAGGCGGCGGGTTACCGGGTCGAGAGTGGCGAAAAGTTTATCTTCAACGAGTACCTGAGCATGCCCCAGGGTATTAAGCAGGGTACTCTTGCCAGCATTAGTATATCCTACCAGGGCAACAACCGGGATTCCTATCTTGGAACGATGGCGGCGGTAAAGAGCTCGGTGCTTCCTTACCGACTCTATCTCCTTCCGCAACCTCTGAATTCGCCGTTCGATCAGACGACGGTCGGTTTCCAACTGCTTCTCACCGGGGCCCCTGGTACCAATGCCCCCGCCGAGACGCTCCAAATGAGGCCAGAGACCCGCCAGTCGGGGGAGCAGGTACTCGTGCTGGGCCAACTCGACCTGAAGCCGCCCTTCATGCGTCTGAGCACGCCTAGCAAAGATATCCAGGATGAGCGCCGTGCGGTCGATAACTTTAACCCCCAGGGCTTGCTCCAGGTTTCTCTGCTGGGCTGGTGAGAGTTCGTCATCGAAAATAACCAAGTCGTACCCGAGGTCTTCCTTAAGGGCAGCTATCTCCTCCAGCTTCCCTCTGCCGATGAGGTGTGCTGGATTTGGCTTTTCCAGCCGCTGGATGACCTTTCCAGTTACTTCGGCTCCCGCAGTCCGGGCTAGCAGGGACAACTCCTCCAGTGAGTCCTCCAAGGACCAAGAATTTTGTGCTCCCTTTAGCTCTGTTCCTACGAGGAGTGCCCTCTCAACATTGGGTTTGGCTGAAACCGGCGCTTTAGTGATCAGAACCTCCCAACGGGCATTATAGACCTTAGCGGACTAATCCATTCTACAACACCCTCACACTGTACTCAATAGCTATAGCAATCGGCTGGGGGTAAGTCCAAAATGGGTCCAGGCAGCTTCCGCGGCTTTCCTCCCCGCTGGGGTGCGGATGACGAAGCCTTTCTTGAGCAGGAATGGCTCCACCACATCAATAAGCGTGCTAGATTCCTCGTTCAAGGTTGCGGCTAAAGCTTCTATGCCCACCGGGCCGCCGTGATAGTTCTCCAGTATGGTCTTCAGATAGACTTGATCCAGCCGGTCCAGACCAGCTTGGTCCACACCTTCCCGGGTTAGAGCCTTATCGGCTAACTCTTTTGTTATTCTTCCATCAGACTTCACCTCAGCGTAGTCCCTCACCCGGCGGAGAAGTCGGTTAGCTACCCGCGGAGTTCCCCGGGAGCGGCGAGCAATTTCCAAGGCCCCTTCCTCTTCCAGGCTCACGCCGAGTATTTGGGCCGAGCGCTTGATCACCTCCGCCAGCTCTCCCGAAGAGTAAAAATCCAAATGGTAGGTCATACCAAATCGGTCTCGCAGCGGGGGCGAGAGCAAACCAGCCCGCGTAGTAGAGCCGACAAGGGTAAAGCGACTGAGTCGGAAAGGCAGGGTACGAGCATAGGCTCCTTTACCATAGACAAAGCTGACCTCAAAGTCCTCCATGGCCGAGTATAAGTACTCCTCCACAGAGTGGGGCAGTCGGTGGATCTCGTCAATGAAGAGAACGTCCCCCTCTTCAAGATTAGAGAGAATGCCCACCAGATCTGCCGGCCTTTCCAAAGCGGGCCCGGAGGTTCGGCTGAGCTTGGTTCCCAGTTCACCGGCAATGATATAAGCCAGAGTAGTCTTGCCCAGGCCTGGGGGGCCATGCAGGAGGACATGCTCCAGTGGCTCACCCCGCTTCCTAGCTGCTTCAAGCGCAATGCGCAAGCTCTCCACCACCTGCCGCTGACCAACCCACTCCGCCAGAGTTCGAGGCCTCAGGCTCCAAGCAAACCGCTCCTCCTCCTGCCTTCCCCCACCGGAGATCAAGTGCTCTCGGCTCACTTTTCCCGCTCCAATCGGAAAACCTCCCGGAGGAGTTCCTCCGTGGCTTTAACCTCAGGCTTTTGCCTTAAGGCCTCCTCTACTAGGGCCATAGCTTCCCTCCTCTTGTACCCCAGACCGGCTAATACCTCAACAGCTTCATTCCTTATGCTAGCTCCCTCCGGTGAGGGCAGGCTGACATACCCTTCATCGCGGAGCAAGGCAAAGTGGGCTACCCTCCCCTGCAGGGTGGCCACGATCTTTTGGGCTAATCGGGGACCTATACCAGGCATGCGCTCCAGAAGCCTCGAGTCCCTGTTTTCAATGGCATTGGCCACGGTGGACACGGAGAAAACAAAGGCCCGAGCTGCTTTCAGAGGACCAAGGTCTTCCACCTGTATCAGCTTCTCAAAGAAGCGACGCTCGACATCGCTGTTAAAGCCCACCAGCATCGGCCGGGGAGGTCTCCCACCGATATGGTAATAAATCTTTAGCTCTATTTCATCCCCTTCCTTCTTTCCCCGATCCAGCAGGGAGCGGAGAACGAAGACGGGCAGCAGGATTTCATAGCCTACGCCGTTCACTTCCAGAACTAAATTTGAGCCATCACGATCTATGCTTCTGACAATTCCCCTAAGGTGAGAGATCATTTGCTGGCCCTGGCTGTTTTGATAGGCTCAGGTTGGTTACCGACCAAGAAGTGACAAATGGCCACGGCCAAGGCATCGGCTACATCATTTGGCGCAGGAAGCACCTTGAGCCCCAGCCTCGCCTGAACCGCCCGCTGCACTTGCCCTTTCCCCGCCCCACCACTCCCGGTGAGCAACAGCTTTATTCGAGTCGCTGGGTAGCTGAAGATGGGGATGCCATGCTGAGCCGCAGCCAAACAGATAGTGCCTCGAGCGTGACCCATAAGTACAGCCGTAACGGGATGTTTATAGTGGGAGTAAAGCTCCTCCAGAGCTAAGGCCTGGGGATGGTGCTCCGCCATTACTCCACTTACTCCCTCATAAATAGCAAGCAACCTTTTCTCGAGGGGATCTTGCTGAGAGCCGCCGTGAATTACCCCCGCCTCAAGCAACTCAAGTTGCCCCGAGGCCACAATGACTCCATAGCCTACGGTGATTAAACCAGGGTCAATTCCCAGGATGACCATTTTACCCACATTTAGTATAGCCGCAAGAGGGACAGATGAAACAGCCCTCCTGGTAGGAGAGCAGGCTGCCGCAATCTGGGCATTGCCCCACCACATTCCCCGACATGCCCAGGTCTTCCGCCGGAACTGCCTCTTTGAGGTATTTCTCTAGCACGCTGCTGATGGCATCAGCACAGGAGAGGACTGCATGACCATGATCCCAGCCGATCGAAGGACATCTTATCCCTTTCAATTGCTTGACCAGTGACTCCACATTCATCCCTGACCTAAGCGCTAGCGAGATGAGCCGACTGATGGCCTCGAGCTGGGCGGAGGCACAACCGCCGGCCTTGCCCAGGCTAGAGAAGACCTCAAATATACGGCCCTGGCCATCAAAATTAACCGTGACATACAGATTACCGCAGCCGGTGGTGACTCGCTGGGTGACTCCCTTGGTAACCGCCGGCCTTTCCCTCGGGACAAGCTTCTTCCCTTCCTCCTTCTTAGCAACTGTGGCTAAGACCTGGGCCTCACGGCTACGGTCCCGATAAATGGTAATGCCCTTCAGTCCTTCCTTGTAGGCCAGCAAATAAACCCGGGCCACATCCTCCCGGGTAGCCTCGTGAGGAAGGTTGACCGTCTTCGATACCGCATTATCGGTATGCTTTTGAAAAGCAGCTTGCATGCGGACATGCCATTCTGGAGCAATGTCGTGAGCCGTGGGGAAAAGACGTTGCACCCACTCTGGGATTCCTTCCAGCCCCCGGACCCTCCCCCGCTCCGCCAGGGTATGCATAAGTTCCTCGCTGTAAAACCCGTCCTTTCGGGCTACTTCCTCAAAGAGGGGATTTACCTCCAGGAGCTTCTCACCCTCGAGTATGTGTCTATAGTACACTAGGGCGAAAAGGGGCTCAATCCCACTACTGCACCCGGCAATGATGCTCAGGGTGCCCGTGGGAGCAATGGTGGTTCGAGTAGCATTTCTCACCCGAGGTGCACCTTTCCGGCTGTAGATACTGCCTTTGAAAGCCGGGAATACCCCCCGCTCCTTGGCCAGCTCCACTGAAGCCTGAGTAGCCTTTTTCTCCACAAATCCCATAACTTCTTCGGCGAGCCTCAAGGACTCCTCGCTGTCATATGGTATGCCCAGCTTTACCAGCATATCGGCAAAGCCCATGACACCGAGTCCTATCTTTCGGGTGGCTTTGGTCATCCTTTCTATCTCCGGAAGCGGAAACTTGTTTACCTCTATCACGTCATCTAGAAACCTCACTGCCAGTTTCACCGTATGCTCCAGCTTCTTCCAGTCCACCGAATATTTCCCGTCCTCCTGCTGAAGCATTTTTGAGAGATTGATGGAGCCTAAGTTGCAAGATTCAAAGGGAAGCAGTGGCTGTTCGCCACAAGGATTGGTTGACTCGATCTTGCCCAGATGGGGGGTAGGGTTGTCACGGTTCATTCGGTCGAGGAAGACAAGTCCCGGGTCGCCGTTGCTCCAGGCCCTATCCACGATCTTATCGAAGACCTCCCTTGCGTTTAAGCGCCCGGCTACCTGGCCGGTTCGGGGATTGACCAAATCATACTCGGCACCTTCGGTTACCTTCTCCATAAAGTCCTCGGTCACTGCCACCGAAATATTGAAGTTGGTGAGCATTTGAGGGTTCTCCTTGGCAGTAACAAACTTAATGATGTCTGGGTGGGTTACTTCCAGAACGGCCATGTTGGCCCCCCGGCGCATGCCGCCCTGCTTTATAACATCGGTGGCCGTATCAAAAGCTCGAATGAAGGAGACCGGTCCGCTGGCCACCCCCCCAGTGGTCCCCACTCGGTCCCTCTCCGGCCGCAGTCTAGAGAAGGAAAAACCAGTGCCTCCACCGCTTTTATGAATCAAGGCGGTATACTTTACCGCATCAAAAATTGAATCCATTGAGTCCTCCACCGGGAGGACAAAGCAGGCTGAGAGTTGCCCCAGCGGGCGGCCAGCATTCATAAGCGTGGGGGAATTGGGCAGAAATTCAAGTCTTGCCATTAGCCCGTAAAACTCTTCCTCCCAAAAATCAACGTTGGCTTTGGGATCCAGCAAAGCTTCGGCAGAGGCAATATGCTGAGCCACTCGGCGAAACATCTCCTCCGGGGTTTCCACGACCTTCCCCTCCTCATCCTTGGCCAGGTACCGGCGTTCCAGAACCACCCTGGCATTGGGGCTTAGCTCAATCTGGGCAGCTCGCACCGGCTCCTTCTTAGGCATAGCTGCCCGACCTTCAGGTGACACTTCAGCTAGAACCTCCTCGACTCTCGCTTTGATTTCAGCCTCAGATACTTTAGAAATTTCTGATTCCTTCAGCACCAGGTTTTCCATCCCCGGCAAGGGGCGGAAAATTTTCAGCCTTTGACTCACCTGCTCAACAAGCTGCTCCATTAGCTCTCTATCAGCCAGCCCAATAGATTCAGCCGCAGCAAAAACAGCTCGAGCAATCTCCCCTTTTAGTTTATATTCTGCCTTCTCATTTTTTCTGGGCTTTTTGACTGTCATTCCAGGCCTCCTTGGAAGTCCTGCCTCTCAGTCTGCGTCCGCTGCTACCGGGAATAATATTGAAGCCTCCCCCAGGGGTGAAGGATAGTTGAAGGGCTGGTTCCTCTCCGGCTAGGCTGTCTACCTCCTGTTTCAGGCTCCCGATATCAGCAAAGGCCCGATAAACACTGGCGAAGCGAATGTAAGCAATATGATCTAGTTTCCTTAACCGCTCCATAACCATTTCCCCCACCACCGAGCTAGGAATCTCAACCTTCCCTGACTCGCGCAGTTCAGCCTCGAGCTCATCTACAAGCTTTTCCAGAGTTCCTATGGGCAAAGGCCGTTTTTCACAAGCCTTGCGAATGCCGCCCAAGAGCTTCTCCCGGTCGAATTTCTCTCGCCGCTTGTCTTTCTTGATGATGACTAAGACCGTGTTCTCCACCCGCTCATAGGTAGTAAACCGGCGCCCGCATCCAAGGCAAAGGCGGCGTCGCCGTATCCCCTGGCCAGCAGCCCTTGAATCAATCACCTTGGAGTCTTCAAAGCCGCAATAAGGACATTCCATCTCAAGATATGGTATAACTAGAATATGCTAACACAACATATAGGGTAAGTCAAGAAATTAAGGGAGCGTAACCTTCAGTTAAATATAAGTTCGAGGAGTCCTGCGCTTCCTGTATTTGGGGGATTACTTAAGCAACTCCCCAAAAATTCTTAGAATTTTTGGGGACCCTGTAAATTCAACTTTTAAATTCGGGGCCCCACAAAATCCGAAGATTTTGTGGGGTTCACTTAAGCTCTTCGAGGGCTTGTCTTAATTCCTCGGACGTAGGGGCTCGGCCATGGAATTCAGGGTTATTCTCCATAAAGCTGACCCCTTTCCCCTTAATGGTGTGAGCGATGATGCAGGTTGGTTGCCCCCTGCCAGAACTTACCTCTTTAAAGGTGGCCAGGAGTTCTCCAAAGTCGTGTCCGTTGACCTCCGCAACCCACCAACCAAAGGAACGCCACTTGTCGGAGAGGGAGCCTAAGTTCATCACTTCTTTTGTCCAGCCGTCGATCTGCTGCTTGTTATGATCCACTATGGCAGTGAGATTATCCAGCCTGAAGTGGGCTGCTGCCATCGCTGCCTCCCACACCTGCCCCTCGTCGCACTCTCCGTCTCCGAGAAGAACGTAAACTCGGTAGGGCCGGCTATCCAATCGGCCAGCCAAGGCCGTGCCGATGCCGAAAGATAGCCCCTGGCCTAAGCTCCCAGCCGACATCTCCACCCCAGGAGTCACGGTCATGTCAGTATGCCCTTGGAGTCGGCTCCCCAGCCTGCGAAGCGTGGATAGCTCTTCAACTGGGAGGAAACCAGCCTCAGCCAGAGCAGCGTATAATACAGGGGCAGCGTGCCCCTTGCTCAAGATAAATCGGTCACGGTCAGGCCACCCAGGGTTGTGGGGATCGTAGCGCAGAACCTGGAAGAAGAGAGCGGTAACGATCTCCACTGCAGAGAGAGAACCGCCCGGATGCCCGCTGCCGGCCTCGCCTATCATACGAACAACATGACGCCTTAGGAGCTTGGCCTTGCTTCCCAACTCTTCCAAGGAAAGCCGAGCCCTCCCCTCCATAAAGACAGGAGCCTCGGTTGCCACATAAGCTCCCGAGGCTTCCATACCACCTATAGCTGAGCTGGAAGGTTTTATCCGCTTAACTAAACCTGCCAAAAGCAATCCTCAGTCTAGCTTATTATACCCCAAACACAGTATGCTTGTCTATCCATGTGCCTCCTCAGAAAGTAACGTTATGATAGATGGCATACAGTAGGGTGGCCAGGCTTTTAGTAAGGCACGATAGTGAGTAATACCTGGGAACAATATAGGTCTACGAGGGCGAGCCTATAAGATAGTTGGTGTTCTATAGCACAAGCTAAGCAAATAGCCGTAATTAAACCGCTTGTCGAACACGAGGTGTTCTTTTCCCGCTAAACTTTCATGTTTACCCATCAGCGAGTAGTAAATACCAGCTTTATCAGTGCCACCCACAAACTGCAGCCCAACTATCCTTTCATCCCTGAGGTAGAATTTTCTATATCCAATTTCATCGAACTTTCTAACAACCTCCCCCTGCATTACCCCAGCGGACACAACCGGCGTATCAAATATACTGACGATGTTGATATTCTCTGAACCTGGGTATTCTACGGTTTGACCCACGATGCTCTTACCTGCCAGTTTGCCCTGCACGACTGCATTGGGATGAATCGCATTTACTCTGAATTCACCAGTGATTTTATCCTTAAATTCTACGATATCGCCTGCAGCAAATATGTCCTCTTCCGAGGTTTGAAGATGCTCGTCAACGACTATCCCCACATTCGCCTTCAGCTTTTTCAGGATAAAGGATAAATTAGGCCTCACGCCCGTAGCCATAATCAGAAGATCACTTTTCAATTCCCGGCCAGATTCCAGTACAACTTCGCCTACTCTATCTTCCCCCCCAATTTCGCTAACCTTTTCCTGGAAAAAGAACTCTATGCCTCTTTCCTCTAGTTTCCCCAGAGCATATCCCGCCATCTCTTCATCCAGCATCATAGGAAGTATCCTATCCATTACCTCAATTACCTTTACGTTTAACCCTTTTTCTCTTAAACACATGGCTGCATCGAGGCCGATAAATCCAGCTCCCACAACTATAGCTTCTTTGGGGTGTTCCGTCCTCAACCATCTCAGTATCTCGTCGGCGTCTTCCAGCGTCTTAAAGGTGAAGATCCCTTTCTTATCTATGCCACTAATTCGCGGAACAGCGACCGAAGCCCCAGCAGCGATAAGTAATCTATCATATTTAACCTCCCTCTCCGATTCAGTTAATACTCTTCTATCTTCCGGGAATATTTCCTTCACGTTCTCAGTTAAAACATGCTCAACCCTCATTCTGGAGAGGAAATCTCTGCCTTTCCAGAATACAACTTCTTTCGCCTCATTCAATAGATAATTGGGCAGCAATGCGGGAGAGTATGGAACACTATTCTCACCCGATATAACAATTACCTCAGATTCTTGGTCGTAACTTCTTATTGATTCAACGGCACTTATCCCCGCTGGCCCCTGACCAATAATTACTATTCTCATCACAGTTCCGCCAAATGACTTTACAAACTCGGTCAAAAAAGGAAGCAAGCTTTTTACCTCGAACCCTAGCAGGCAGGATTATAACACAAAAGCCAGACAACGTCGACTCGCGTACCTGGGTTGCCACTCCGAGGTCAATTTCCTATAATGGAGGCCGTGATCATAGATTTTCATACTCACATATTCCCCCCGAGAGTGATAGAGAGACGCGCTGATTTGCTGGAAAAAGATCCTTGCCTTAAGGCCCTTTACTCCAATCCCCGGGCCAAAATGGCCAGCCTAGAGGAGCTCATCTCCAGCATGGATCGGGATGGCATAGATATGTCGGTGGTGCTTAATATTGGTTGGAGCGACCTTGAACTTTGCCGCGAGACAAATGATTACATTCTGGAGGCAGCGACACGCTATCCAGAGCGCTTGGTGGGCTTTTGTATGGTGGACCCCAAGTCGGACTGGGCCCCTAAAGAGCTTGAGCGTTGCCTCAAAGGTGGTACCAGAGGCATTGGAGAACTAAGGCCTGATCTCCAGGGTTTCAATCCGGCAGAGGGGAGTGCGGCTGTGGTCTTCGAGTTAGCCGCTAAAAATGAGCTTCTGGCCCTCACCCATGCTTCCGAGCCTGTGGGCCATCTCTACCCCGGGAAGGGGGAGGTCACTCCGGACATCCTTTACCGGTTTGCAACGCTCTTCCCAGAACTCTGCCTTATCTGTGCCCACTGGGGTGGCGGTTTACCTTTCTATGCTCTAATGCCCGAAGTAGCCCAGGCGCTTCAGAAAGTCTTCTTCGATACCGCCGCTACCCCCTTTCTCTACGAAGATGCCATTTTCAGCCTAGCCTCCCAGCTTGTAGGGCCACACAAAATACTCTTCGGCAGCGATTACCCCCTCATTTCGCAAGGCAGAATTATTCGGCAGCTTGAGCGACTTGATCTGCCTCAGCCAGATAGGGAAAGTATTCTCGGGGGAAATGCCAGGCAACTTTTGAAGCTAGGGCATGGAGAAGATTCGGGCTTTCATCGCTATCGAGCTTCCAGAGGAACTTAAGGTATCCCTGACTAAGTTGCAGAACAAGCTCAGGACAGGGAAGGAGGAAGCTGTGAAGTGGGTGGATCCAAAGGGACTTCACCTCACCCTGAAGTTCTTGGGCAGTATTCCCTCCCAGATGGTCAGCGAAATATCTCAGGCCATTTCGCCAGTAGTAAGGGAGCTGAGACCTTTTACTCTCCAAATCCATGGGCTCGGAGCTTTTCCTAGCTTGAAAGCACCTCGGGTAGTGTGGGTGGGGACAGGTGGTGACCTCCAAGCCTTGCTGATTTTACAGAAGAGGGTTGATCAGGCGCTCTCCCCGCTTGGCTTCGAAACCGAAAAGGCGTTCTCCCCCCACCTAACCCTGGGGCGTGTTCGGGAAAAGGCCCCCTTTCGAACTCGGGAGCTCCTGGGCCAGGAAATCAATCAGCTAGAGGTTCCAAAGATGCCTTCTTTGCGGGTAGAGAGCCTAAGTCTAATGCGAAGCACCCTAACCCCCAGCGGAGCGGTGTACAGCCGCCTGGCTTCCTTTGCTCTTGCCAACCAGGCTCTCGATGAGTATACTAAGAATCGCCCCTAAATCTAGTTGGGGCTCAAATCTTGGCGGAGGTGGCTTGTGGAGCAGCTATCCTTTATTGGTTTTCCTAAATGTCAGAAGTGTAAGGTAGGTGATCTTGTTCCCCTGTCCGACTACGGAGGACAGGGAGCCGCAGTACACTATAAGGCTTGGGTTTGCACCAACCCTGACTGCGGTTTCAACATAAAGATCAGAAATGGAGATATTTACATTAATGAACCAATCATGAATGGCGCAGCCCACTCTTCTCGTTTTCGTTAAGGAAACAAAGCAGTCATAGATCTCAAAGGCCGATAGACCAATCTTATTGCTCGAGATAATCCTTCAGCTTTTTAAAGAAGCGAGGGTCGCTCTTAAGTTTCCGCAGAGCCTTAGCTTCTATTTGTCGGATACGTTCCCGGGTGACTTTAAATTCACGCCCTACTTCTTCCAAAGTACGACTGCGTCCATCTTCAAGGCCAAACCTTAGCCGCAGTACCTTGCGTTCCCGGTCACTAAGCTCGGACAGCACTTTATCAATCTGTTCTCGGAGCAGAAGGTATGAGGCTAGCTCTGGTGGGGTGGCTTTGCTTTGATCTTCTATAAAATCGCTGAGGTGACTGTCTTTATCCTCACCGATGGGTGTCTCCAACGAGATAGGCTCCTGCGTCATCTTCAAAATTTCTTCCACCCGTTCTGCCGATAGTCCCACCACCTGTGCTATTTCCCGGCTAGTTGGTTCTCGGCCATACTCTTGAGCTAGGTTTCGGCTGGCACGGATGAGCTTGTTTATCGTCTCCACCATGTGGACAGGAATGCGGATGGTGCGCGCTTGATCTGCTATGGCTCGGTTGATTGCCTGACGTATCCACCAAGTGGCGTAGGTGCTGAACTTGTAACCCCTACGGTAGTCGAACTTCTCCACCGCCCGGATGAGCCCTATATTGCCCTCTTGAATGAGATCCAGAAGAGCCATTCCCCGGCCGATATATTTTTTGGCAATGCTCACCACCAGCCTCAGATTGGCTTCTATCAGGTGATCCTTGGCCTCTTTGCCTTCCCTCCTTATTTTCCCCAGATGCTCCCGGATCTGCCCCTCATAGGGCTTGAGGAAAGCATGTATTTCAGCCTCTGAAACCTTGCTGTTCAACATGCCACTCTCCACCACCGCCTCAAGGAGGCCGGCCGGCATTAACGAAAGATCCAGAGAGAGGTTTACCAAAAGATGTTCCACACTCTCCGGGGGCACATTTAGCTTAGACGCTCCCGCTGCTGATAAACGACGGTCGATTTCGCTGTCAATAGCCTCCCGAAACTTGGGATGAAGGAGTTCCTCAGCCAGCGAGCCTTGCGGCAGGTTCAACTCCTCTCTCAAAACTTGAACCGCCGGAAGAGCCTGCTGAAGCTCTCTTAGGATCAGAATCATGACATCGAGCGGTGAGGCTGCTCCCCCGCAGTTCCTCTGCCACTCTTCTTCCAAGGATTCGACATGCCTAGCTAGATCCATCCTCCGCGCCAGCAGCTTCTCTTCCTCAGCACTTAGCAGAGGTACCTCACCCATTTCCCGTAGATACATCCGCACCGAGTCATCCGCCATCTCGCCCAATTCCAAAGGGGATTTTTCTAACTCCTCCGCTGGCTCCTTCTCAGGCTCCAAAGGTAAGGGCCGCTCCTCTTCCGGGAGAATATCTTCCGGAATCATGGGTTCCTCACCCTCAGGCGATGACTCCCCAGATAGGAGATCTCTTTGCCCCTTCATAATTACCCACTCCGTCGCTTCCTTGCCTGCCAACTTAAGGAATCTTCCTCGGGACTCGAATCTCTCCTTCTAACCGAGGTCTGCAATCCGTCTCTGGAGAGCGGCAAGCCTCTCTGCACTCTGCTGAGGATCTTCTCCTCTCTCTAGCGCTGCTTCAGCCTCGAATATCAGCCTGGCCCTTAACTTCCGCTCTTCCAGCCGCCGCAGACAATCGGAGAAGGCTTGCTCTAGCTCTTCCCCCCCAAGCTCAGGGGAGGTCTTCTCCAAAAGCCTGTCGAAGTGTTCCTGAAGCTCTGGAGGAAGGCCCTCCCGAATTGCCTCAAGCTTAGGGTTCCTCTTCCAGGCCGCAAAGATTTCCCGGTTCTCGCTACGCTCGAATTCCTCCGGAGATAAATCTTCGACCCTGCCCTTAAGCTCAGGATAATGAAGCAGAAGGTGCAGCAAATATTCCTCCAAAGAATCTCCCAGGATCACCGTCCCGGTTGACTTCCGGCTCTCGGTGGGAAGCCTCTCGGCTCTAGTGCTCTTAAGACGCCGGGCAAGTCCAAGCAGTGTGCGCTCACTGAGACCTACCAGGTGACAGAGCTTGTTCAGATAGAATTCTTGCTCCACCTCGTTTAGCTCGGCGATCAGGGGGAGGAGGTTTTCACTGGCCTGCGACTTTCCACTTGGGTTGGTTAGGTCAAATTTAGTCCCAGCTACCACAAAGGCATGCTCCATCAGAGGCAAAGCTCTATCAACCACCCTGGACCATTCCTCAGAGCTCTCCCGGATGAGCTTATCTGGATCCTTGCCCTGAGGGAGAGAAACTATTCGTATCTCGGCCTGGAGCTGGGAGGTAGTCCCCAGCAAATTGGGCAGAGTACGAACTTCACGGCCAAGGGTCTGCCGACAAAGCTCAATGCTCCTCAGAGTGGCTATATCCCCCGCGGTATCAGGGTCAAGGGCCAAATAGAAGGAACTGGTCAAGCTCTTCAAGGCCAGGAGTTGCTTCTGAGTAAGGGAAGTCCCCATGGAGCCAACCACATTACGGAAGCCGTGCTCATGAGCCGCAATAACATCCATGTACCCCTCAACTATAACGACCTTTTTCTGTTTCCGGATAGCGTCGATAGCGCGATCAATCCCGTAGAGGATACTGCCTTTATCAAAAATTGGTGTCTGGGGAGAGTTGATGTATTTGGGCAGGGAATCATCCAGCGCCCGGGCACCGAACCCCAGGACGCGTCCCTTTGCGTCGCGGATGGGGAACATGAGCTTTGCCCGGAACCGGTCAAAGTTTCTCCCTTCCTTCTGGGCTAACAGGCCAACCAGTAGAAGGTCTTCTGCCGCATATCCCCTCCCCTCCAAATATAGCTTCAGCGCTTCCCAGCTATCTAAACTGAATCCAAGCTTAAATTCTTCGATGGCTTCCTTTCCCAAGCCCCGCCTCTTCAGGTATTCCCTGGCTGTCTCGGCTGCTGGGGAGGTAAGGAGAAGCTGATGATAATACTCGGCAGCCAATTCATTTATCTGGTAAAGCTTCCCCCATTTTTCGCCCCTGGCCTTTCTTTGAGGCAAAGAGAGGCCGGCGCGCTGGGCTAAAATTTCAAGGGCCGCTTTGAAGTCAATCCCTTCCTTGCGCATTATGAAGGAGAAAATATCCCCGCTGGCGCCACAGCCAAAACACCTCCAGCTCTGCCGCTCAGGGAAGACAAAGAAGGAAGGAACCTTCTCTGCGTGAAAGGGACAAAGACCTTTAAAGGAACGGCCAGCCTTTTCTAATCTCACATATTCTGAGACCACGCTGACTAGATCTAACCTCTGCTTTATCTCTTCAACCGCACTCATCGCAGTAAAATCCCCTCCCTAGCAGCCAAAACCCGAACCTGGGAAAAGCCTATTCCCTCAGCCATCCTTAGGGCATACTGGTCGGTCATCCCAGCAATGTAGTCCACCACTGCTCGCTCCACCTCCTCTTCAGGACGGAGAAACTCCACTGGCAGCCTCCCGGGGTTATCCATGAAATAGCGGTAAAGTCTTCTGATCACTTCTTTAGCCCACTCATTCCTTCCTCTCTGGACTTCATAAACTCTTTCAAAGAGAAACTCTCTCAAGGTGCTCAGCGCCTTTTCAGCCTCGCCGCTTAACCCTATCGCTCGTTTAGGGGAAGATCTATCGGGGGCCTCTTCTCCCCTGGTGACCCACCACGAAGAGCTAATAATATCACAGACCAGAGTGTTGATCCGCTCTCTATGTGTCCGACCAAGGAAATCCAGGGCATCCTCAGGCAGGTCGTTCAAAGTAACCAGCCTAGCTCTTAATGCATCTCCGACGTCATGGTTGACGTAAGCTATAACATCGGCTATTCGACAAACTTGGCCCTCCAGAGTGGAGGGTATTTCCCCTCCCCCCAAAAAGTTCTTCCTGGTCTTCGAGTGCTTCAAAATCCCCTCTCTCACTTCCCAGGTCAGGTTGAGACCTTTGCCCTCATTTTCCAAGACATCAACCACCCGAAGGCTTTGCTCATTGTGTTTAAAACCTTCAGGGCACAGCTCATCAAGGGCTTCCTCACCCAAGTGTCCGAAAGGTGTGTGTCCTAAATCATGTCCTAGCGAGATGGCCTCCACCAAGTCCTCATTCAGGCCCAGTGCTCGGGCAATGGTGCGTGCAATTTGGGAAACCTCTAATGTGTGGGTAAGTCGAGTGACATAGTGGTCACCAAAGGGAGCAATGAAGACCTGGGTTTTATGCTTCAACCGTCGGAAAGCTTTGGAGTGAATGATTCGGTCCCGGTCACGTTGAAAGCAAGTTCTTATGGGACACGGTTCTTCCCACCTTAACCTGCCCCGACTCCACCTACTCTTAACAGCATAAGGGGAAAGTTCTTCCTCTCTCTCCTCTGTCCGCTGGCGTATGTTAAATTGGTTGACTTGGTTGACCATGAAGTCATCGCCTTGCGGCAAGATAAACGTAGAGTCCTTCAAAGTTATCTATGTGCCACCCCTTTTGACCTCCCACCCCTTATTCTTTTTTCCACCCCCGCTATATTCAACCTCGTTGATAGCACAACGTCTGGGTTCAAAGACATCGAATCTATCCCACATTCAACCAGGAACTCCGCAAATTCGGGGAAATCGCTCGGTGCCTGCCCGCATATCCCTATCTTCCTCCTCGGTTCATGGTTGTGTGCTGCTTCTATGGCATACTTGACCAGTCTCTTTACCGCTTCATTACGCTCGTCAAATATGTGCGCTACAAGATCGGAGTCTCTATCCAGGCCAAGGGTTAGCTGCGTTAGGTCATTTGACCCTATGCTAAATCCATCAAATACATCTGCAAATTGCTCGGCCAAAACTACATTTGAAGGTATCTCACACATCACATACACTTCCAATCCGTTCTCTCCCTGCTTTAAGCCAAATTCTTCCATCGATTTTATCACTTCCCTTCCCTCCTCTGGCGTGCGGCAGAAGGGAACCATTACCTTGACGTTCGTTAGCCCCATCTCATCCCTTACCTTCTTGATCGCTTTGCATTCCAAGCCAAACGCGGGCTTGAACTTCTCATCATAGTAGCGAGAGGCTCCTCTCCAGCCTATCATTGGATTGCTCTCCTGCGGTTCATAAAGATGGCCTCCAACTAAGTTGGCATATTCATTTGTTTTAAAATCTGAGAAACGAACAATGACATCATTGGGATAAAACCCCGCAGCTATCTTCGCTATCCCCATGGCCAGATTGTCAATAAAAAATTGCGCTTTATCTTCATATGATGCACTGCGCTCGTCTATCTCCTTAACTACCTCCGCTATCCCGCCATCCTTATCCGCCTCTCTCTTTAACTTATCATACTCTATTAGTGCCAGTGGATGTATGCCGATGTAGGAGTTGATGATGAACTCCTCCCTAGCCAAGCCGACGCCATCATTGGGAATCTGACCCTGAATAAATGCACCCTCGGGAATGCCAAGGTTCATCATTATCTGGGTGCGTGGCCTGGGAAGTTTATCTATATCCACTTCATCCAGCCTATATTTCAACTTGCCTTTATATATTCTGCCCTCACCCTGTGAACAATCTACAGTAACCTCTTTTACCCCTTTGAGAACCTCTGTTGCTTTGCCAGTACCAATCACGCAGGGGACTCCAAGCTCACGGCTTACTATAGCCGCGTGGCATGTTCTCCCACCTTTGTCCGTAATTATGGCACCGGCAATTTTCATTATGGGCTCCCAGTCGGGATCCGTCATCTCAGTAACTAGAACCTGGCCTTCCTTAAATTCACTTATTTGGCTGGGGTCCTCTATTACATTTACTTCACCTTGCCCTATCTTTGTCCCCACCGCTTCCCCTCTGAGCAGCAACTCCCCTTTCTCTTCAAGCACATAGGTCTTGAGCAAGGCCAAATCCTTTTGAGAATGCACTGTCTCTGGCCTAGCCTGAACTATGAAAAGCTGGTTGCTGATTCCGTCCTTCGCCCATTCTATATCCATTGGCGTGCCATAGTGCTCCTCTATGATGCAAGCCCACTTCGCCAGAAGCAAGATCTCATCGTCAGTCAAGACAAACCTCCCTCGTTCCTCCACTCCAACCTCTTTTTGCTCTGTTCCCATTCCGTCGATTTTATAGACCAGCTTCTTCTCCTTCGTTCCTAGTTTCTTTTCCACAATGGGCCTGAAACCTTTATTCAAGGTAGGCTTAAAAACGTAGAATTGATCTGGATTAACAACCCCCTGCACCACGTTTTCTCCGAGGCCATAGGCGCCGGTTATATAAACTACATCCCTAAAGCCCGACTCAGTATCTATGGAAAAGACAACACCTGAACAGGCCAGATCAGAACGAACCATCTTTTGTACCCCCACAGAAAGATAGACGCTGAGATGGTCGAATCCTTTATCTACTCGGTAGGATATCGCCCGATTGGTGAACAGGGAAGCGAAGCATTCCATAACCTTTTGTATTAATTCCTCTTCCCCTCGCACATTCAAATAGGTAGTCTGCTGACCCGCAAATGAAGCTGTGGGTAAATCTTCTGCGGTGGCGCTACTTCTGACTGCAACATCAACATTTTCCCCATATTTCCTCTCCATCTCCCGGTAAGAAGCTCGTATTTCCTCCTCCAATTCCTTGGGGCAAGTCGCATCGCTTATCAGGCTTCTTAGTTCCTCTCCCCTTCTCGACAAATTTTCCATATCACGAGTGTCCAAGCCAACTAGGGTTTCTTTAATCCTCTGGCGTATGCCTGTTTTCTCTATCATGTATTTGTATGCCTCAGCGGTGATGGCAAACCCAGAAGGAACATTTACCCCCTTCTCACCTAGATTCCTTATCATCTCACCAAGGGAGGCGTTCTTGCCCCCAACCAAGGCCACGTCTCCCGCTCCAATCTCCTCAAACCATCTCACGAACTTCACAATTTACCTCCTGGTTCATATTCAGGCACTCCTGCCGACGTTGGTTGGTGTCTAATTATATCATGTTAGGCGCTAAGCCAGAAAGCCTAGAGACTATAAGGTGGTGATAGGAAGGGTTGAGTCATCAATTAAGTTCTTCTCCAGCATGAGCTCATGTTCGATTTCCTCCTCCACCCAAGCTGGGAGCCTGGTGTGGGTCTCCCGTCCGTAGGCCAGGGAGAAGCCTTCCGGGTTGAGGCGGTACTGTTTTAAAAGGGTGAAGAACCTGGTCTTCACCACCCCCAACACCTCCTCCAGGGTGGTCCTGTCCAAAACCCCCTCACAATACCTCTCCAACAGAAGCTTTACCTGCTCGTCAGTGAACCGCTTGTGAAGCTGCTCCATGATCCCTCCTTTCAAGGAGGAATTTGCCATAGAGCGGTTCACTTTTCAGTCATAAACAGTTCACTTTTCAAGTTTAAATAACACGAGGAAGGGAATTCATTGACAAATCAGGCCTGATAGGTTTAAATTAGAACGATTGCATGAGGAAGGGCCGGAAAGAAGCGGGAAGGACTGGGACTTAGGATTTACGGCCACATTTTGTGTAGCTAACTTAGGCATTAACTCTAAACAGCCGGGACATTTCCAGCCTTAGGGACAGGGAGCGAGCCGAACCCAGGTTTTGAAAAGTGATTAACTGGGAGCAAGTTTTATTCAATTCGGTCGTTACTGGGAGTCTTTATCTCATTGCTAGTGTGGGTCTCACGCTAACCTATGGTCTTTCACGATTCCCCAACTTTGCTCATGCTGAACTTATGACCTTCGGCGCTTACATGGGGTACCTGGTGACCCAGCAACTGGGAGTGAGCTATCCTGTAGGTATTGCTGTTGCCTTTTTAGCCTCGGGCGTACTGGGTTTTTTGTCTTACCGGGGGGTGTTTGAGCCTCTGTCGAAACGAAGGGCGACCATAATCCATCTCATGGTAGCTTCGATAGGCCTTGGTTTTGTAGTTCGCCATGTTATCGGGCAGATTTGGGGCTGGTCTCCTTTGTCCTTCAGAGCTGTCTGGTCCTCGTTCGATGTTGGTCCGCTTAGGGTTACCGGCCTCTGGCTCTGGATTATCCTGGCAGCTTTAGTCCTGGCAATAGTGGGACATTTTATGCTTACTCAGACCAAGCTGGGCAAGGCCATTCGAGCGACTTCTTTTAATCCAGAGCTTGCTCTGGCGTCAGGGATCAACATCAACCGAGTAACTCTGACCACCTGGTTTCTCGGTGCCGCTTTTGCCGGGGTGGCGGGACTTTTTAAAGGCTCGATGACCAAGCTCTCCCCTCTTCTGGGGTGGGAAATCATTCTTCCAGCCTTCGCCGTGTCCATACTTGGCGGGGTAGGGAGTTTCTATGGCTCTATTGCTGCGGCCTTCATCATCGGCCTGGCAGAGAACATCGGGGTGGTGCTTCTGGCAAATCTAGGCATTTCGACTGAATATCGCATGGCAATAGCCTTTATAATCTTGATTGCGACCCTGATCTTCAGGCCGAGGGGCTTGGCCAGAGCCTTTGGAGGCGCTTAACATGCACCCTTTGATGTACCTTTTTGACGTCGTTATCTTCATCGGGATATTCGGCCTGGTTGCCCTGAGCTTAAACCTGGAGTACGGATTCACCGGCCTGGCTAACTTCGGCAAGGTGGGCTTCTTTCTGGCCGGGGCTTATGCGTTCGCTGTCATGGCCAGGTTTGGAGTTCCCCTGGTTTTCTGTTTTATAGGTGGTGCTCTGCTGGCAGCGGTGTTGGGCCTGCTGGTCTCTCTTCCTGCCTTAAAGTTAAGGGAGGATTACCTGGCCATCGCCCTTCTTGCTCTGGGAGAGATACTGCGGATAGTGGTCAAGGCGGAGCATTGGATTGCCGGTGGGGTCTGGGGTACACCCGTCCCGGCAGCCGTTCGCTGGGCCGGGGCCTCGAATCTGGGCTTAGCCTTGGGTGATGCGGGACTGGTCTACTTTTGCCTCTTCTTGTCTTTTATCTTCCTGCAGTTCTTGACTAATTCGCCTTATGGGAGGGTGATCCGGGCGATAAGGGAGGATGAGATTGCGGCCGAGGCGTTAGGTAAGGACAGGCTGAAGTATAAGGCCCAGGTATTGATGCTTGGCTCGGCGCTTACAGGTCTGGCCGGTGGTCTTTATGCTCAGCATGTTCAGTTTATTGACCCTTCGATGTTTATGCCTATGGTTACCTTCTGGGCCTGGATAATGGTCATCGTGGGAGGCCCGGCGAATAACCGCGGGGTCTTGCTGGGAGCCATAATGGCAGAGGTCTTCATTCGGGGAACGCGGATAGCCAAGGATTTTGTCCATTTACCTATTGACCCCTATAATTTACAATATATATTGTTAGGCCTGACGATAATCTTTATTCTGCTTTACCGACCTCAGGGATTGCTTAGGGAAAGCGAGGTTAAGACCAAGGCGAAGGAAATAGCCTTAGCACAGGCCAGGGGAGAAGGGGGCTCCTAAGCGTGGTGGTGGCGATGACGGAAGCACTCTTAAGAATCAGAGGGGTAAGGAAAAGCTTTGGTGGGTTGCGGGCAGTTGATGGAGCCACTTTAGATGTCCGTAAGGGGGGGATTACCGGCCTGATCGGACCCAATGGGAGTGGTAAGACTACCCTTTTCAACACCGTCCTGGGAATTTATCAGCCAGAGGAAGGTAGCATCTACCTGGACAGCGAGCGTATTGATGGGCTGCCCCCACATGTAGTTTATGCCAAAGGCCTGGCCAATGCCTTCCAGATCCCCCGGCTTTTCCGGCAGCTATCGGTGCTGGACAATATGCTGCTGGCTGCCCGGGGAAACAAGGGGGAGGGCTTTCTCCAGGGGCTTCTTCTGAAGGCAAGATGGCAGAGGAAAGAGGCCGAGCTGGCTGAGAAAGCCCTGGGAATACTGCGGCTTTTGGAACTGGAAGGTCTGGCCCTTGCTCCAGCAGGGGAGATATCCGGGGGCCAGATGAAGCTCTTGGAGATAGGGAGGGCTCTCATGGCTGATCCCATGCTGGTGCTGCTCGATGAGCCAGCGGCTGGGGTAAACCCGGTTTTGGGAAGGAAGATTTATGAGAGGATCGAGGAACTCTGCTCCCAAGGGCTGAGTTTCTTCATCATTGAGCACCGCTTAGAGATACTATTTGACTTCGCTAACTGGGTCTATTTGATGGAGAAGGGCAGGGTGGTGGCCGAGGGTTCTCCGGCGGAAATAGTGAATAGCCCCGTTTTTTACGAGGTGTATTTGGGGGAGTGATGGCATCTATCTTCGTCGCCGAGCAGATCGAGGCCGGCTATGGCGATGTAGTCATAGTCCATCAGGTTTCCATTGAGGTAAGTGAGGGCGAAGCGGTGGCCATTGTGGGGCCCAACGGGAGCGGCAAATCAACCTTGCTAAAGAGCATTCTGGGCTTCGCCCGACTGTTCAGGGGACGCGTCTTTTATCAGGAGAAGGAGGTCACTGGCCTGGAGCCTGACCGACTAGTAAGCCTGGGGATAGGGTATGTGCCCCAGGTGAACAACGTTTTTGCCAATCTCACCGTGCAGGAGAACCTGGAGATGGGTGCTTACGTGAGGCGGGACAAGGCCCAGATCAAAGCGGACATGAGCGAAATCTATCAGATGTTCCCCGAGCTTAAGGCGAAGAGAAAAGCCTGGGCTGGCAATTTGAGCGGTGGTGAGCGGCAGATGGTAGCCATCGCACGGACGATGATGTCCAAACCGCGGGTGTTACTTCTTGATGAACCCTTGGCTTCCCTCTCGCCTAAGGCGGCCTCGCTCATTTTGTCCAAGCTACAAGTGATAAGGGAGGGTGGGACAGCCTTGGTGATAATTGAGCAGAATGCCCGGAGGGCTTTGGAGAGCTCCCATAGGGGTTATGTGCTGGTGCAGGGTAGTTGTGTCATGGAGGGCGAGTGTGAAGTTATTCTGCGCGATGAGACGGCCAAGCGTCGTTATTTGGGGTTAAAATAGGCTAGAGGGCTTGATTTTTGGCGGTCTTAAAAGTATAATGCGTTAACTCTTGTCTTGTTAAAACTGAAGGAAAGGAGGGATCATGTCGAAAAAGTTAGTGCCGTGGATCATAGCCTTGGCACTGGTGCTCATGCTTGTGCCGGGATGCCGCAAGGCGGCACCTGCCCC
>CAZJSO010000011.1:0-23233 GCA_964548795.1 uncultured Dehalococcoidia bacterium
GATGCCTTCCAGGAGATAGACATCACCGGGATCACCCTGCCCATAACCAAGCACAACTTCCAGGTTCTTCGGGTGGAGGACCTGGCCAACATAGTAAAGGAGGCCTTCTACCTTGCCCGCACTGGCCGGCCAGGGCCGGTGCTCATCGACCTTCCTCGGGACGTGTTTACCGACGAAGCTACCTTCCGGTATTCTGATAAGGTAAACCTCCCAGGCTATGACCCTAAGGCCAGGGGACACCCACTGCAGATAAGGAAGGCAGCCAAACTCATCAACGAGGCGGAGCGCCCCCTGATCATCTCGGGGCGTGGGGTAATAATTTCAGGTGCCTATGAAGAGCTCAGGGACCTGGCGGAGAAAGGACAGATACCGGTGATCACCACCCTTCTGGGAATTAGCTCTTTCCCCGAGAGCCATGTACTTAGCTTCGGCATGCTTGGCATGCACGGCATGGCCTATGCCAACATGGCGGTTAACCAAGCTGATCTCCTCATCGCCATCGGGATGAGGTTTGATGATCGGGCCACAGGTAAGGTTTCCGGGTTCGCCCCAGGGGCGAAGATCATCCATATTGACATCGATCCAGCGGAGATTGGCAAGAATGTGAAGGTGGATGTGCCCATCGTCGGGGATGTAAAGCAGGTGTTACAAGAGCTAAATAAGCATGCGCTTCCGAAAAAGCGGCTCGCCTGGCTGAGGCAAATTGAAGAGTGGCGTCGCCAGCATCCTTTAACGGTGCCCGATGAGGCAGGTAAACTCCTGCCCCAGTATGTGGTGCATCAGCTCTATGAAATCACCCAGGGTAAGGCCATTATCGTTACCGGAGTGGGACAGAACCAGATGTGGGCAGCACAACACTACTGGTACGATAGACCCAATAGCTTTATCTCCTCCGGAGGCTTAGGAACCATGGGGTTTGAGTTGCCAGCAGCCATTGGGGTCAAGGTAGGACTGCCCGAGGAGACTGTCTGGGCCATCGCTGGGGATGGCGGCCTTCAGATGACAGTTCAGGAACTGGCTACTGCGGTTCAGAACAACATAGCGGTGAAAATAGCCATCTTAAACAATAACTTCCTGGGCATGGTGCGGCAGTGGCAGGGTTTATTCTATGGCCGCCGTTACGTGGCCACGCCGCTCACCGGACCAGATTTCATCAAGTTAGCCGATGCCTATGGACTCCCCGGCCTCCGAGTGACCCGAAAGGAAGAGGTGGCTCCAGCCATCCAGAAGGCAATGGATTACCAGGGGCCGTTCCTCATTGATTTCTGCATTGAGCCGGAGGAAGACGTCTATCCTATGGTAGCACCCGGGGCAACCCTGGCACAGATACTCGAGGAGCCCAAAGGAAAGGTCGAGGTCGCTGGTAAGCCCAGCGAGGTCAGCAATCTCTAAACAGGCAGGTAGAAATGCCCAAACATACCCTGTCAGCTCTGGTAGAAGACAAGCCCGGCGTTTTAAATCGCGTGGCCAACATGTTCCGCCGCAGAGCTTTCAATATTGAAAGCATCGCCGTCGGCCCTTCTGAAACGCCTGGACTTTCCCGCATGACCATCGTCGTTGATGGAGCTAGCACTGCTGTAGAGCAGGTGAGGAAGCAGCTGGCCAAGATCATCGAGGTGGTCAAGGTCATTGAAATCTCCGAGGAAAACCCGGTAGCCCGGGAATTGGCCCTGATCAAGGTGAAGGCTAACTCTGCCACTCGAAGCGAGATACTACAGATCGCAGACATCTTCCGGGCCAACATCGTTGATGTAGGCTCAAATTCCCTCATCGTGGAGGTGACCGGGGATAAGGACAAGCTCAACTCCCTTATCCAACTCTGCCAAGCATTTGGCATCCTAGAGCTGGCCCGTACCGGCTGCGTAGCCCTCCCCAGGGGAGAGATTAAAACCAAAGGAGGAAAAGTTGGCTAAGATCTACCATGATGACGATGCTGATCTTAGAGTTCTTCAAGACAAGAAGATCGGAATCATTGGATATGGCAGTCAAGGACGGGCTCAGGCACAAAACCTTCGGGATAGCGGCTGCCAGGTGATCATAGGCGCACGACCTGGCAGGTCCTGGGTGGCAGCCGAGGAAGCGGGGTTTGAAGTGGCCACTGCCGATGAGGCGGCTAAAAAAGCCAACATTGTAGTTCTGCTCGTTCCTGATACCCTTCAGCCTAAGGTGTATCAGGACTCCATCGGGGAGAATCTCTCAGCCAGGAATTTGCTGATGTTCGCCCATGGGTTCAATATTCATTTCCATCAGATTATTCCGCCGCCGGAGGTTGACGTAGCCATGATCGCCCCGAAGTGCCCTGGCCCCATGCTGCGCCAACTCTACCAAGAAGGGGCTGGTGCGCCAGCTCTGGTTGCTGTGCATCAAGATGCCTCCGGCAAGGCCAGGGAAATAGCTCTAGCCTATGCCAAAGGCATAGGCTGCACTCGTGCCGGAGTGCTGGAGACCACCTTTGCTGAGGAGACCGAGACTGACCTCTTTGGAGAACAGGTGGTTCTCTGCGGCGGCGTGAGCAGCCTCATCAAGAGCGCCTTTGAAACCCTAGTAGAGGCTGGCTACCAGCCGGAGATAGCCTACTTCGAATGCCTCCACGAGCTGAAGCTCATCGTGGATCTCATCTACCGCGGGGGGCTTACCCTGATGCGACAGTCGGTGAGCGACACCGCTGAATATGGTGACTATACCCGCGGCCCCCGGGTGATCGATGACCTCGTTCGAGAGGAGATGGAGCAGATCCTCAAGGAAATACAGGACGGCACCTTCGCCCGGGAGTGGATACTGGAGAATCAGGCCGGCTGCCCCAGTTTCAACGCCCTGCGCCGAAAAGACAGAGAACACTTGCTCGAGCAGGTCGGCAGAGAACTCCGAGCGCTCATGCCCTGGCTCAAATAACCCCCGGCTTATTGCAAAGGGTTTTAAAACCTCCCCTCCCCTCATATAACGAACGTATCTGGCTACGTGCCTCGGCACTTCGCCCTGGTCCCCCCAGGGAGTTCAGACACCCACCAGTTAGCCAGGAATAACTCGGGTGCCGAGGGGCTCGTTTTGGGCTACGGCGAGCAGGGCATGGGATTGGCGCCCATCAACGATGTGTGCCACGCACCCCACACCCAAGGCCCGCTGGGCGGCTTGCGCCTTGGGAATCATCCCCCCGGAGATAACTCCCGAACCGATTAGCTCCTCAACCTGCTCCGAGGTAAGGCTGGATATCAGCCTTCCCTGCTCATCCAGTATTCCCTCTACATCGGTGAGGAAGACGAGCCTCTCCGCTTCTAGAGCTAAAGCAACTTCGCCAGCAACCGGATCGCCGTTAACGTTCAGAAAGGGGACGGCAGCCTCCTCATTGGAGGACTTAGAGCAAAGCGGGGCAATAACCGGTATAAACCCTGCCCCGAGCAGGGTCTCCAACATCTGGGCATTTACATTTACCACCTCGCCCACATAGCCCAGCTCAGGATTTCTGACCTCTCCCTCAAGGAGGTTCCCATCCACCCCGCTTAAACCGATAGATCTTCCACCCAGCGAGTTAATGACCGCCACGAGTTGCTTATTCACCAGTCCGGCCAGGACGGCTGCTACTACCTCCAGAGCTGGCTCATTGGTTACCCTCAGGCCATGCACAAACTCAATGCCGTTCCCCTGCCGCTCAAGCCACTCAGAGACCTTATTCCCCCCACCATGAACCACCACCAGCCGAAATCCCTCCCGCTGCAGCCTTACCAGGTCCTCGAGCGTGGTATCATGGTTTCCCAGCGTACTGCCGCCGATTTTAACTACGATAGTTCCCTTTCCTTCCATAGTTCCCAATCGTCTCAAGTAGTGTAAGCGCTATTTATGGTAACATATTCTGGAGAGAGGTCACAGCCCCAGGCGGTAGCTATCCCTTTGCCCAGGTTAAGACAAACGCGGAAGGAGACCTCACCTCCCTCTAAAAGCCTCCTCGCCTCCTCTCGGTCAAAGGGCACCGGCTGACCTCTAAAAAGACAGAGTCCGCCCAAGTAAAGCTCAACCTTGAACTCCTCTACCTTGGCTCCGCTCCTTCCCAGAGCGGCTATAACCCTCCCCCAGTTTGGGTCTGAGCCATAAACCGCTGCCTTGACCAAGGAAGAGCCAGCTATGGTCCGAGCAGCCAACCTGGCCTCCTCTGGCGAAATCGCCCCTTCCACTTGCACTTCGATGAGTTTGGTAGCCCCTTCACCATCACGAGCAACTGCCCGAGCAAGCTGTAGGCAGACCGCCCTGAGGGCGGACTTAAACCTCGTCCCATCCGGAGAATCAGCGGTAAGAGGTGGATTCTTTGCCAGGCCATTAGCCAGGATCACAACCGTGTCATTGGGGCTGGTATCCCCGTCAACGGTTACCAGGTTAAAAGAGAAATCGACCGCCTCCTTAAGTGCCTGGTGGAGAAATGCTGGCTCGACTGTGGCATCGGTGCTGAGGAGACAAAGCATGGTGGCCAAATCCGGGTGAATCATCCCCGCCCCCTTGGCCACACCGCCAATGGCTACCCTCCGGCCCCCGATGTCCAGAGCAACAGCTACCTCCTTGGGAAATCTATCCGTGGTCAAAATGGCCTGGGCAAGCTGATGTCCACCGGCAGCAGAAAGCTCAACCTCGTCAATGGCACGGCCGAGCTCCCCTAGATCTAGATAGGTGCCTATAATCCCTGTGCTGGCGATGAGAACCTCCTCTGGGGACAAGCCCAGCTTCCCAGCAGTCAAGGAGGCCATCTCCCTGGCATCCGCCATTCCTCTCTCACCAGTGCAGGCATTCGCACAGCCACGGTTCACTACCACCGCCTGAGCCCGATGATCTTCTAAATGCTTCTGGGACAGCAGCACTGGGGCAGCCTTGATCTGGCTTCGTGTAAAGAGGCCCACAGCGCAGCAGGGAGCTTGAGAGTGGAGGATTCCCAGCCCATACGATCTGTTATTTACTGCCCCAGCAAGAAAGCCCTTAGGGGAGGTTATAGTCCCCGCTTTAAGAAACTCGATTCCCATATTGATCCCCCATAAGCGAGAAGAGTTTGCAAGAAATCATACCATATGCCGGGTTTACTAACTTGGAAGTACCTGCCCAATGAAATCCCTCTGACCTAGCAGAAATTCCTCGGCTGACAAAGGCCGTCTTCCCTCGAGTTGAACTCGACGTAGCCCTAGCACGCCTCCACCCGTCACCACCCCCGCCGGGGCATCCTGGGACAGAGCAATTACCGTGCCCGGCTCAAGCCCTTCGCCGCCAGGCAAAGGTAAGGCTTCCAGAACCTTGAGCCTTCTCCCCCGGAGCCAGGTGTAACATCCTGGCCAGGGATAAAACGCCCGTACCCTCCTCCACAGCTCGAGAGCCGGCAGCTTCCAGTTAAGCTCCCCCTCCTGCCTTGACAGAGGAGGCGCATAGGTGGCCAGAGTTTCATCCTGGGGGCGAGGGGTAATCCTGCGCCCCAGCCAGTCAGGAAGCACCGCCACAAGTAGCTGTGCGCCGACTTGAGCCAGCTTCGTCCCCAAGCTTTCCGCCGTATCCTGAGGTTCAATAGGGACTTTCCTTTGAGCCAGGATAGGGCCGGTGTCAAGACCCTCGTCCAGAAGCATGAGGCTGACCCCGGTCTCTTCATCGCCGGCCAGGATGGCCGCGGAGATAGGGGAAGCGCCACGGTGGCGGGGGAGAAGGGAGGGATGGAGGTTGAGGCAGCCAAAGGGAGGAAGGCCCAAAACCCTCTGAGGGAGAATTTGTCCGAAAGCCACCACGATGATGATGTCCGGCTTGAGGGAGAAAAGCCTCTCTAGCTCTGCAGGCTCCTTCAAGCTTACCGGCTGAATCACCGGCAGGCCATGAGCCAGGGCTACCTGCTTGACCGGGGAAGGCACAGGAACCCTCTTCCTACCTGCTGGCCTGTCCGGCTGAGTGTAAACGGCTAGTGGCCGATAGGCACTGGAGATGAGCTCCTCCAGGACAGGGACACCAAACTCCGGCGTGCCCATAAAGATAAGACGCATGCTTCCCCCACGGAATAAAGTCTAGAAGCCACCGAGGTTCACCAGGGCTGGCTCAAGTCCCTTCGATTCCAGATTTACTGGTTCAGCAGGCTGGCCTTTTGCCTCAGCCATCTGTGAACTCCTCAGGCTCTCTCGCCATAGTCGGTCCAGGCCATCGAGGTCGAGTCCATACACCTTTAGGAGGGCTTCGTCATAGGTGGTGCCCTCCTTAAAAGTTAGAAGTAACTGCAGCATCTTCTCCCGACCATACCTCTGGAGAAGGAACTCCACCAGGCTGTAGCTTTGAGCATAGCAAAGCTTGGCTTCCTCAGTCCCCGCTGGAAAACTGCTGCAGAGGCTCCGCACCGAGAACAAACGATCTTGGGAGATGCCCTGCTCCAGAGCGCTTTTCAAGTCGCTCCTTAACTCTCCTTCGGAATGCATGGCCAGGCCCTCATTGAGCCAGGTGGGGAGATCATTGTAAGGGTTAAAAGTAACCTGATAGATCACCAAATGGGTCAGCTCATGAGCTATGGCCCTTTTCCCCCAAGCTAAGTTGGCTGGAGAAATACCAATGGCCACAAGACCGAATTTGGGGAAGGCTGCTCCACCCATCCACTCCTCGGGGAAAATCATTGCCCTCTGGAGGTCGGCTGCACTAGCGTAGACCCAGATCTCCACCGACCTTTTCAGCTCAGCTCCGGTATCCTCGGCCAGCTCCCTTAAAGTTTCCTGGGCTCTTGACATAAGCTCCCGGGCAAAGTTTCTATCCCCTTGATACCAAAACAGGGTCACTTTCCCTTGCTCCAGCTCCTGCCACTTATACCTCTGGTCATCAAACCTGAATCCTTTAAAACCAGTGGTTAGCCTATTCCCCGCTAGATCCCATAACTTCCAACGATATTTCAACTTGGCCCCTGGGGGCAGACTGGCCTTTCGCATGTCCCACAGCCAGGAAGCCTCTATCTCCTTGCCCGGGGCAAAATGAGGGAAGACCACCACGATAACCTCTGCTGGACTTATCTTGTCCACCACATACTCGAGCTCAGCCTTGCTGATCAAAGCTCCACTTCTGGCCTTCAGCCGGAAAGAAATACTCCTCGGAAAGCGGGGCTCGACCTCGGTCGAGATAAGGCCAATCCCCTGGGTAGGGCTGGCTGTCATGGGGCTCGCCGTTGGACTTGCCGGTGCAACGCTGAGGGAAGGTGTGGGTGAATGAGCTGGCAGCGGGCTCGCCGGTGAGGGACTGGGAGAGGCTACACTGGGTGAGGAGGGAGACTTAACTCCACAGGCAGGGGACAAGACAAGAAGCAGAACTAGCAAGAGGCTAGTCCCAAGCCAGAAAATCCTGGCTCTATTTTTATAACCAAGCACACCTCGGCTCATTTCCCTTCCACCCACACATATTTCAGCCAGGGAATGGGCATGGGAGTGCCTACAAACCCTTTAACGTAAGGCTTTACTAAAACGTAATCCACATCGAAAAACAGCGGCAGGCAGGCAGCGTCTTGAACCAAAAGCTCCTCTGCCTGGCGATAGAGGCTCAGGCGAACCTCGCTGTCCCTCTCCACCCGGGCTTGCTCCAGCAAAGCATCAACCCGGGGATTACTATACTCACCCACATTCTCCTCTCCCCGGCTATGGAAAAGTACATCCAGGAAATTCTGGGGGTCGGGGTAATCCGCCACCCAGCCAAGCTCAAACAGCTCGTCCTTCTCCTCCCTCAGCACATAGGCGTATTTCTCTGGCTCAAGTTGCCTCACCTTCACCTCCACCCCCAGGTTCCTGCGCCACATGTCCACCAAGGCCCCATCCAGATTGGAAAGCTCGCCCCGGCCAGCAGTGGTAAGAATAATTGGGGGGAGATTGCTGGCAACTTTATATTTCGACTTTCGAATCAGCTCTCGCGCTCGTTCAGGGTTATAGGTTAACCCCTTTAGCTGGGGATTGTACCCGGGCAAGCCAGGGGGCAAAATGCCATCGGCCCTCCTCACCATCCTCTTAAGCACCAGCCGGATGATTTTGTCCTTGTCCATCGCTAGACAGAAGGCCTGGCGCACCTTGGGATCGTCAAAAGGGGGTTTGGCGTGGTTAAAGCCGAGATACCACAAACTGAGCTGAGGAACTTCGACTAGCTCTCGATGCAGGGGATTCCTAGGGTCGAGAACTCTCTCAATATCGGCCCCAGAGACATGAGTTAAGGCAATCTCTCCCCTCTCATATAGCATCATGGGTACCCCTCCCCAGAGCCTAAAAATCACCTCCTTGACCCTGGGGAGCTGCCCATAATAGAGGTCATTGCGTTCTAAGACCAGAAGTTGATCTCTCCTCCACTCTTTCAGTTTAAAGGGGCCGGTGCCGTTGGGGTGGTGCCACCAGCCCTTGCCTGACTTAACATTGGCTCGGTCAACCACAAAGGCACAGGGGTGAGCTAGTTTTTCCAAGAAGTAGACCTTGGGGGCATCAATAGTGATTTGAAGCGTGTAATCATCAATGACTCTGACCCCCTCAAGCCCCTGAGCCTTGCCAGCAAGCTCTTCCTTGGCTCCCACTATATCGCCCAGGTAGGTCTCAGCGGTCTTCGAGCCGGTTCCAGGGTCGCAGGCCCTCTCCAGGGAATATTTGAAATCCTCCGCTTTGACCTCTCTACCGTTGTGAAACCTCACGCCGTGCCGCAAAAAGAAGGTGTAGGTTCGACCATCCTCACTTATTTTCCAGCTCTGAGCAATGTCCGGCGTGAGCTTGAGTTTGGGATCAAAACCCACCAGGCCGCTGAAGATCTCGCAGACATAGTTCACCGAGGTAACTTCACGCACCAGTGCCGGGTCAAGGGTTTGAGGACCAACATCAAAAAGATTTAGCGTGGCCCCGGAAGAGTCCTCTGCCGGCAGAGCAGGGGAGGTAGACTTAGCAGGCCACTCCATTGTAGTGCAAGAGCTAAAGAACAGCAGCAAGACCAGTGCTGGCAACAGGGCTCGCTTTATTTTGGAGAGGCTGCCTGCCACGATGGCTTTATATTATCGCAAGTTACCCCGCCGGGCAAGTTCCGCTTGTCAGGCACCCACGGTTATAGTAGTATAGAGCCGAATATGAGTCGAGCGGAGAAATGAGCTGCAGATTTTATTCTTGGTGCCTTCACCTCTTTGAAACGATGGAGGAGCTATGTCGGTAATTATCATTGTAGCGCTTAGCCTCTTCTGTATCCTCTTGGCCTATCTCCTCCTGCGCACGAAATACGACTTCGATGAATACAGGAAACACGAGGCGGAAAGGCTGGGGGAGGCCAGGCAGGCAGCAATTGAACAAAGCCGAAGGGTTCTGGGAGGTAAATTCGTGGAGCAATTGACCCCCTATCTGCCTGAGTTTAAGTACGACCCCACCGAGGCTCGGTTCATCGGCAGCCCTCTGGACTTCGTGATCTTCCCCGGGCTGGCTCAGGGAGAACCCAGGGAGGTGGTCTTCATGGAGGTCAAGACCGGGAAGTCCAGGCTTACATCAACCGAACGCAAGCTGCAGAAGCTGGTCGAGTCCGGCAAGGTAAGATGGGAGCTAATCCAGCGAACCCAGAAATAAAAGGAGAGCCATGAAGAAGGAGTTACTGGATATTCTGGCCTGTCCGGTGTGCAAGGGGGATCTCCAGCTTGAGGTCAAGAAAGAAGAGGGAGAAGAGGTTATCGCCGGCAGTCTATACTGCCCTAAGTGCTCGGAGCGCTACCCAATAGAGGACGGCATTCCTAACCTCCTCCCGCCTGACCTCCGATAAGAGGAGGTGGCCCCCATTTCCTCACCTGCTGGGGTTCCCCGAAGTTCTCCAGCAGCTCTTTGATGCATTTTTTCTCTACCGGGTGGATAAAATCTGGAGCAACCTCCGCCAGCGGCATCAAGACAAAGAGCCTCTGGGAGAGGCGAGGATGCGGGAGGGTGAGGGTTTCGGTATGGATGACCTGATCCTTATAGAAGAGGAGGTCAATATCAATGAGGCGGGGGGCATTGGGGAAGCTGGGTCGACGCCCGAGCTGGCGCTCGATCCACTTAGCAAATTCGAGCAGCTCAGGCGGGCTGAGCTTGGTTAAGCCTTCACAGACCAGGTTGAGAAACCAGGGCTGCTCTCGATATTCCAGGGGCTCAGTCTCATAAACGGAGGAAACCTGTTTAAGCTCAATCTTCTGACACAAAAGCTTCAGGGCAGCCAGCAAATTGGCCCCTCGGTCACCCAAGTTTGAACCCAGACTGAGGTAGACCAAGCTCTTCGAAGCAGACATCGGGCCTACCAAAGTGTAGCACACCTAAGACAAAAAATTACAGCCACCCCGCTGAGAGCCGCCAGAAGCAGCTACATCATTCACCCTTTACTAAAACCCTGAAGACTAGTAGATTAGACTTAGGAGCAATGGAGTTCATTCGGCCTTTTGACCCCTGGAGAAGCAGGCTCTGCACTTGCCCCCCAAAGTACTCGCTGAACCCCTATACTGGCTGTGCTCACGGCTGCATCTACTGCTATGCCTCGGCCTACATTCGCGACTTTTTCCGCTGCCGGCCCAAGCGCGACCTCATCCGAAAGGTGAGTCGGGAGCTGAGCAAAATTCCCTCCGGCTCCTTAATTTCCCTGAGTAACACCTCAGACCCCTACCCCCCGATGGAGGAGAAGCTAAAGGACACTCGCCGCTGCCTGGAGCTGTTCCGGTCTGCTGGGCTGCGCGTCCTGATAATAACCAAAAGCGAGCTGGTGGCAAGGGATGCTGATCTTTTGAGAACCATGAACGCCGCTGTAACCATGACCATCACCAGCCTCAAGCATTTTAAAAAGCTCGAGCCCGGAGCTTCCCCTCCCCAGCGTCGGCTAGAGGCCCTAAGGAGACTGAGCAAGCTAGGAATACCCACTGGGCTAAGACTCGATCCTATCTTTCTGTACCTTACGGAGGAAGAGATGGAGGATATAATCCTTCAGGCAGCTCATGCTGGGGTGAAACACGTGGTGGCCAGTACCTTCAAGCCAAGATGGGATAGTTGGAGGAGGTTCGCTCAGGTGTTTCCCGAGGTCTCCGCTGAAACTCGGGGAATGTATTTCGAAACCGGAGAGAGGAGCGGTAATGCCTGGTTACTTCCCCGACAGGTAAGATGGGAGCTAATGCTAGAGGTAAAACGCATCTGCGAGGCAAACAACCTCAGCTTTGCCTGCTGTCGGGAAGGATTCCCCCAACTACATACGGCCGAGAGCTGCGACGGAAGCCACCTGACAAGGCTAGAACCTAAGGAGCCGCCTACCCTGCCAGCAGCGCCTTACATTTCTCGATAAAGGCGGGCAGCACCTTCTTGTAGTCCCCCACTACTCCATAATGGGCCACGCTGAAGATGTTGGCCTCTGGATCCTTGTTTATGGCCACAATATTCTTCGACCCGGACATCCCGGCCAGGTGCTGACTGGAGCCGGAGAGGGCCACGCCAACATAAAGGGTAGGAGCCACAAGTTTGCCCGTGAGTCCTATTTGATAATGGGGCGGAACCCACTCATTGTCGCAAGGTGGTCTGGTAGCGCCCACAGCACCTTTAAGGAGTTGGGCCAGCTCCTCAAGCTGTTTGAAGCCCTCTGGGCCGCCTATGCCCCGTCCCCCGCAGACCACTATATCAGCATCCTCCAACTTGATGCCGACGACCTCCTCTTTAATCCGGTCCACCACCTTTCCTCGAATCGCCGAGGTCTCCAAAGCAGGGTCAAAGGAGACGACCTCCCCCTTCCGAGACTCATCCCGCTCCAGGGGGGACATGCTTTTGGCACGAATTGTAGCCATCTGCGGCTTCGCTTCACAAACATACACCGCCTGAGCATTACCGCCATACACTGGCTTAGTCTGCTGCATGAGCTTGGTGTCCGGATCGATAGCCAGATCGACACAGTCTAGAGTGACCCCCGTATCGAGCCTATAAGCCAATCTGGGGGCTAAATCCCTTCCCATCGAAGTCTGACCTAAGAGCAGGATGTCAGGCGTGACCTCTCGGATCAGCTTTTCTAAGGCCGACACGTAGGAATCCGTCAAATATTCTTCAAGCAGCGGGTTATCAATGACGTAGACTTTGTCTGCTCCATAATAGATGCATTCCTGGGCTGCTGGGCTGATTCCGCTGCCGATAAGCACGGCGGAAAGCTCCTGGCCCAGATCATCAGCCAGCTTCCGTCCGATGCCCAGAAGCTCTGCAGTTATAGAAGCCAACTGTCCTTCCAAGAGCTCACCACAGATCAACACACCTTTGTATTCCGCCATTAAAGCCCTCCTTTGAAAATCTTTTGACTCACGTAGTTCAAATTAGCTTCGCCTCTCGAAGTTTAACGGCCAAGTTAGCCCCGGCTTCCTCGGGACTCTCCGCCTCCACAAACTCGCACTTGGCCTCATGAACGGGGATGAAAAGCTTGAGCATCTTAACCTTAGCCCCAGAAGGACCAAGCCTGGTGGAATCAGCGCCGATGTCCTGAGCTGTCCACGTGTCCACCTTCTTCTTGGCTGCCATCATGATCCCTTTCATGGTAGGGTAACGAGGTACACCAAGCTCACTGCTCACGGCAACCAAAGCCGGGAGAGGGGTCTCAATGACCTCATATCCATCAGCCACCACCCTTTCCACTAGCGCTGTTCCATCCTTCACCTCCACCTTCTTCACCGGAGTTACGCTGGGAATACCCAGAATCTCAGCAATCCCCAGTCCGACCTGCCCCGCATCCCAGTCACCCTCCTGCCGACCACAGAAGATAAGGTCAAAGTCGCCTATCTTCTTTATGGCCATGGCCAGGGCATAGGCTGTAATTGACCGGTCTTCTTCCTCAAATAGGGGGTCACTTAAGAGAATCCCCTCATCAGCCCCCATAGCCAAACAGTGCTTTATTACCTCGGTAGCCGACTGGGAACCCAAGCTGAGGACGGTTATTTTCCCTCCTTGAGCCTCCTTAACCCTTATGGCTGCCTCCACGGCTACTTCATCGTAGTCACTAATAACCAGAGGCCTGTCTTTAGGAGGGATTGCTCGTTTGGCTTCAGGATCGATCTTAAAGGCTGCCGCGGGGGTTTCGGGGTCAATTATCTGCTTGACGCACACGATCAGATTCATAGGCACCTCCTTCGAAACTGGCAGCGATAGGATTCGAACCTACGACCCACGGCTTATGAAGCCGCTGCTCTACCGCTGAGCTACGCTGCCTAGGTTTGATGATAACATCCCGAAACTTTTTCGTCAAGGACGTGCCCTAGCTGGCCTGAAAGGGTATAATGGTAGCACATGGAATGGAAGAGCATCGCCCGAATAAGGCAGAGGCTCAAGAGGGAGCAAGGAACCATCTATAAGGACTGGGGAGGCAGAACCTCCATTGCCCTAATCTACCCCAATTCCTACTGGGTGGGCATGTCCAACCTTGGTTTTCAGACCATCTATAGCCTTCTCAACCAATATGACCGTATCGTCTGTGAGCGGGCTTTCTTAGAGGAAGGCGAGAGCCTGTCTATGGAGTCGCAAAGGCCACTGAGCGATTTTGACATCCTGGCCTTCTCCATCCCCTATGAGCTTGACTATTTCAACGTGGCTAAGATTCTGAAACTGGCCCAGATACCTCCCTTTTCCATCAACCGGGATGAAAGGCATCCCCTGGTTCTAGCCGGGGGTGCAGCGGTCACTGCTAACCCCGAGCCCCTGGCCCCACTTTTCGACGGTCTCATCATCGGTGAGGGGGAGCCAGCTTTACTTCCCGCGCTCGAAATTCTGGCCCAGGGAGCCAGACCCCGCCACGACTTGCTGAAAGAACTCTCCCGACTGCCTGGCATCTACGTCCCTCAGCTACGGCCGAGGCTAGTGAAGCGGATCTGGGTTGAGGACCCTGACCAGTTCCCCACCACCTCCACCATCCTCACCCCGGATGCTGAATTTGGCAAGCTCTACCTGATAGAGATCGCCCGGGGGTGCAAATGGGGCTGCCGCTTCTGCCTCGCTGGCTTCCTCTCCCGGCCAATGCGTCCTCGCTCGGTACATCACCTCCTCACCCAAGCTAAAGAGGGGCTACGGTACAAGCGAAGAATAGGGTTGGTCGGAGCCACCATCTCCGATCATCCCCAGATAGAGGAGTTAACCCTCGGCCTGCGGAAGATGGGGGCTAATTTTTCCGTCAGCTCCCTTCGAATAAAGCCTCTCCCGCACACCCTGCTTCACACCCTGGCCGAAGCAAAGGCCCAGGCCATCTCCCTGGCGCCTGAATCTGCCTCTGAAAGGTTGCGCCAAATAATTAATAAGCACCTGACCCCTGATGACATTGAAGAAGCGGTGGTAAGAGCTGCCCAAAGTGGGATCAAGCACATCAAGCTCTATTTCATGATTGGACTACCCACCGAGACAGATGAGGAGGCAGGTCAAATTGCGAGGTTGGCTCAAGAATTGGAAGGCGCAATCGAACGGCGGCGAGCCAGGACTCGGCTAACCCTGAATCTAACACCCTTCGTGCCCAAAGCAGGCACGCCCTTCCAGTGGCTACCCATGGAGAGGGCTGAGGTCTTAAAGCGCCGTTTGACCTTGATTTATCAAGGAGTGGGTCGAAGAGGCATTAAGATCAAATCTAAAAGCATTGAGTGGAGTCTGGTCCAAGGCATGCTCTCGCGGGGAGACCAGAGGCTGGCTCAAGTAATTACTCAAATGCCCCACGTTTCCTTCTCTGCCTGGCGTCAGGCTCTGGAAAAGACCGGCCTTGACCCAGATTACGTTCACCGGGAGACCAGTTTGGAGGAAAGGTTGCCGTGGTCTATAATAGATTCAGGCGTGAAAACCCAACATCTTTGCCGAGAACTAGAAAGGGCTCGGGCTGGGCTTGAGACTCCTCCCTGCCCTCCTGTTAACTGTCACGAGTGTGGCGTATGCCCTTAGAAGAAGATGATGATCCGCGAGAATGTCCAAAAGTTATTAAGTGAGCTTCCCGAAGGGGTCGAATTGGTGGCCGCAGCGAAGGCAAGAACCCCGGACGAGATACTAGAGGCGCTTGAAGCCGGGATAAAAATCATCGGAGAGAACTATGTCCAAGAGGCCAGAAAGGCCTACGAGATAGTAGGCAGAGCAGCCCAGTGGCACTTCATCGGAATCCTTCAGAAGCACAATGTAAGGAGAAAAACCCTGGAGATATTCGACATGATAGAGACCATCGGCTCCCTGGAGATAGCCAGAGAAGTGGATAAGAAATGTGCTCCACTTGGCAAGGTAATGCCAGTGCTGATTGAAATAAATAGCGGGAGGGAGCCCCAGAAATCAGGCGTGTTCCCCGAACAGGCGGAGCAACTGATTAGAGAAATATCAAAACTTCAAAATCTGAAGATAATGGGCCTGATGACCATGGGTCCTCGCTTTGGGAATCCAGAGGATTCAAGGCCCTATTTTGTACAGACCAGAAGACTCTATGAAAAGCTAAAGGAGCTGCGCTTGCCCAACGTGGAGATGAGGTACCTCTCAATGGGAATGTCAAATTCCTATAAGATAGCCATACAGGAGGGGGCAAATATGGTCCGCATAGGAAACAGGATCTTTGGCGAAAGGGGGAAGGCATGAGATTTAGCTTCATTGGCGGCGGAGTGATGGGGGAGGCCATGATAGTGGCCCTTACTAAACATAATGTGGGACCCGAGTCTATTCAGGTGGGTGAAATTGATCCGGAGAGAGCCAAGGTTCTTAGGGAGAAACACGGAGTACATTGCTTCGCTAACAACCTCGACGCGATTAGGGGCAGTGATGTGGTGGTGCTCTCCATCAAACCCTCAGCACTTCCGCAGGTAGCTCAGGAAATCCGAGGGAAACTCGAGTCAGGGCAACTTCTTCTCTCCATAATCGCTGGGGCAAGCCTTCAAGTCCTAAAAGAGGGCACGGGGCACCCGGCAATCGTGCGTGCCATGCCCAATATGCCTGCCCAGATAGGTGAGGGGATGACCCTCTGGACAGCTACCCCGGCAGTAGAGGAACGACAGAAGGCTGTGGCGCGGGCCATCTTGGCCACACTGGGGAAGGAGATTTATGTGAAGGAGGAGAAATACCTTGATATGGCCACAGCATTGAGTGGAAGCGGGCCAGCTTATATTTTCCTAATTATAGAGGCCTTAACTGATGCCGGAGTACATCTCGGCCTGCCCCGAGAAATGGCCCAGGTACTAGTACTTCAGACAAGCTACGGGGCAGTGCGTCTGTGCCAGGAATCCGGGAAACATCCAGCCGAGCTTAGAAATCTGGTAACTTCGCCAGGAGGGACTACTGCCGCAGCGCTTCTCAGGCTGGAAGAGGGAGGGCTAAGGGGAATGCTTACCCAAGCGGTAATCGCGGCCTATGAAAAGGCCAAGGTATTAAGTCGGGGGTGAAAGATGATCTTTCTAGACTTTCTACGTCACTTCATTTACTTCCTGTGCTGGGTGCTTACCATCCTCATCATCCTTCGGGCGCTCATTTCCTGGTTTCCCCTCAATCCTGAAAGTCGATTGGTAGTCCTCTTATATCAGCTTACGGAGCCTGTACTGGCACCCCTGCGGAGGATCATCCCCCGGACAGGGATGATTGACCTTACCCCCATGATAGCCATCATAATCATCTGGATCATTGCCAGCCTGGTAGAATATCTGCCCTAGCCTCGCTCCCAGACCACCCGCCCAGCCAGAATGGTCTTCTCTACCTTGATCTCCTTCATCTCCTCCGCTGGGACCTCCAGCGGGTTGGCGCTCAGTACCACTAAGTCAGCTAGCTTGCCGACCTCTATGCTGCCCTTGACTCCTTCCTCAAAGGAGGCATAGGCGCCGCCCGAAGTGTGCATCCACAAAGCTTGCCGAGGGGTGATGGCCTGCTCGGGAGATAGAAGTCTACCAGAGAGAGTTCTTCGAGTCACTGCAGAATACATGCTGTCGAAAGGATTAAGCGGCACCCCTGGGCTGTCTGAGCTGGCAGCCAGCCTAACACCCTTCTCCCAAAGGGTCCTGAAGGGGTAGAGCCAGGGCAGCTTAGAGAGCGGTACCTCCGCCAAGTATTTATCGCCATTGTAATACAAGAATGCTGGGTGGCTCACCACCAGTGCCCCAATGCGCTTTAGCCGCTCGGCCAATCTCGGCGGGCACTCCGAGCAGTGTTCGACCCGATGACGAGGCTCCGCCCGAGGAAACAGCCGCTGAGCCTCCTCCAGAGCTCCTGTCACCGCTTCTACCACCTCCTCCTCCACTGCATGAATGGCTGCTTGAAAACCGGCTTTGTGGACTAGAAGTACCCCCTCGTTCAGTTCCTCTGGCTCAGGCTCGAGCCTGCCCCTCACCATACCCGCTACAAGCTTTACCGCACCGAGGCGAAGCTCCCCATCCCCAAAGCCAGGGTAGAAACCCTGCTCCAGGAGATCGGCCAGAGATTCATAACCCACCATGAAGACGATCCGCGGCCTGAAACATCCTCGCTTCTTCGTGCGGCCGAAGAATCGCCAACGGCCGAGGTCATTATGAGCTGTGGCTTCCTGCACTGTAGTGATCCCTGAGGAGAGGAAAAACTGCTCCGAGAGTCTCATGCCCCTTTCCAGCTCCTCATCATCCAGCCTGGGAATCCTGGCTTCAAGCCAGTGGTCCATCCCAAAGAGAACCCCTGTGGGCTCACCAGTCTCGTCTCTCTCTATGAGCCCGCCAGGTGGGTCAGGAGTCTCGTGCGTAATGCCAGCCAGGGTGAGTGCCAGAGTGTTGAGGACACAGGCAAGACCAGTGCGATGAGTCAACTTGACCGGGTGGCGCTGCGTAGCTTGGTCCAGATCCCAGCGGGTGGGGTGGCGTCTCTCAAGGAGATAAAATTCATTATAGCCCGAACCCCTTATCCAGGCACCCTCTGGGGTCTCAGCCGCTTTCTCTCTTATCTTCTGCTGGATCTCCGCGATGGAGGATACTGAGGAAGGAGTCAAATCCAGGCCTATCAATCTTGAGGCAAGCGAGAGAAGATGGACATGTGCATCATGAAAGCCAGGGGTGATCGTTTTGCCTTGGCAGTCAATCAGCTTAGTTCCACTTCCCCGAAGGGCTTCAATCTCCGAGTAAGGCCCGACCCCAATTATCCTATCACCCGCCACGGCCACCGAATCAGCCGCAGGAAATCTCCGCCCCAGGGCTAATATCCTGGCGTTTAAAAGGATAAGATCAGCCCTCACTCTTCTTGACCGTCACCGCGGTACCACCATTCCCTTCTCTATCTCTACAATCTTCGCCAGGCGTCGGGCATGTCTCCCGCCCTCAAATTCGGCCTCAAGGTAGGCAACAACTATCTCCCTGGCTAAAACTTTGCCCACCATCCACCCAGAGAGACAGAGGATATTGGCATCGTTATGCTCCCTGGCCCTTCGAGCGATGAAGGGGTCGGAGCAAAGAGCAGCCCTGATGCCAGGAATCTTATTGGCCACTATGCTCATCCCAACCCCACTGCCGCAGATTAAGATGCCCCGCTCAAACTTGCCCTGGGCGACTGCTTCCGCCACCCGCCGGCCAATGTCGGGGTAATCCACCGAGCTAGTATTATAGCAGCCAAAATCCTCACAGCTATGCCCCAGCTCTGAGAGCATTCCACTGACCGCTTCTTTCAGCTCAAAACCAGCATGATCACTGCCGATAGCTATGTGCATTTCACCACCTCAAATCTTGACTTGAATATATTATAATGGTAAGCTTTTAAAAATATAAGCACATCCTATGGCCATGCTAGGTAGAGAAATAAAATCGAACCAAGAAACTGCCATAGTGTTGGACTTTGGCTCCCAATATAGCTGGCTCATTGCCCGCCGGGTGCGGGAGTGTGGAGTTTATTCCGAAGTCCTCCCGCCGGATGCCCCCTGGGAAAAGGTGGCCTCCTTAAACCCAAAATGCTTCATTCTCTCCGGCGGACCTGCCAGCGTGTATGCCCCCGGTGCCCCCCAGGCCCCACATTATATTTATGAAAGCGGTCTTCCTATATTGGGTATCTGCTATGGCATGCAGCTCCTGGCCCACCAGCTCGGCGGTCAAGTGGCGCCAGCAGAGAAGCACGAGTATGGCCTGGCCATGCTATATACTACCGAGAATGAAACGCCCCTATTCGAGGGTCTCCCCAGCCCTATGCCTGTCTGGATGAGCCATGGGGATAAGATCGTTGAGCTACCCCCGGGATTCTCCGCCCTGGCCTACACGGAAAATTCACCCATCGCCGTTATGGGGGATGGTAAAAATATCATCGGACTCCAGTTCCACCCAGAGGTGACCCACACGCCGCAAGGCAGAGATCTTCTAAGAAACTTTCTGTATAAAATATGTGGCTTCGAGGGCACTTGGAGCCCCCATAACTTCATCTATGAGGCTATAACTAGGATCAAAGAGAAGGTGGGGAAAAGTAAGGTCATCTGTGCCCTCTCCGGTGGGGTTGACTCGACAGTTACTGCCACGCTGGTTCACCGGGCTGTTGGAGATCAACTCACCTGCATCTTCGTAAATACCGGACTTCTTCGCCGGGAGGAAATGGAACGCACCCTGAAAACCTTCCAGAAGAACCTCAAGCTAAAGGTGAACTATGTAGATGCGACCGAAAGATTCCTGAGCCGCCTTAAGGGGGTGGTTGACCCGGAGAAGAAGCGCCTCATAATTGGCCAGGAGTTCATCAAGGTATTTGAGGAGGAGGCCAGCAGAATGGGGAAGGTTGACTTCATGGCCCAAGGAACGCTCTACCCCGATGTCATTGAGAGTACAGCCACGGTAAGCCGTACCTCTGCCCGAATAAAGACGCATCATAACGTAGGGGCACTCCCCCAAATTATGCGCCTCCAGCTTCTGGAACCATTAAGGTATCTTTTCAAGGACGAAGTCCGTGAAGTCGGCCTGGCCCTGGGACTTCCTGAGGAGATGGTCTGGCGTCAACCCTTCCCCGGACCGGGCTTGGCCATACGGATTATTGGCGAAGTAACCAAAGAACGGCTGGAAATTCTTCGTGCTGCCGATTGGATTGTGATGAACGAAATCAAAAAGGCTAAGCTTTATCGCCAGCTTTGGCAAAGCTTTGCCATCCTCACCCCGGTAAAGAGCGTGGGAATTATGGGCGACTATCGCACCTACAAGCACACCGTTGCCATTCGGGCGGTGGTGTCAGAGGACGCCATGACCGCTGACTGGGCCCGACTTCCTTATGATCTTCTAGCTCGTATTTCCAACCGCATTGTAAATGAAGTTGAGGGAGTAAACCGAGTAGTGTATGATATCACCTCTAAACCTCCGGCTACGATTGAGTGGGAATAGAGCGTAGGCGCTAATGGTTGGCGACTGAACACTTCGGCAAAGATTGCCTCCTACCTGTCGGTATGGTATAATGCCTCCAGAAGAATGCAGGTAATCCTGCTCAGTTTTACCCCGGAGCCTGAGCTTCTCATCGCTTCAGCGGCGAGGCTTTCCACTTCCAAACTCAGCGCTGAGAAATTGCAGGAAAAGCTTGGTCAGGAAGAAGTTCATCGGTTCCTAGAACAGCTCCTCTCCTCAGGGCATCTTTCCCCTTTTGAACATGCTAGCTTCACTTTTGCCCTCTCCGGCATCTCCCGCATTACGAGTCACCAATTAGTCCGCCATCGCCTGGCTAGCTATACCCAACAAAGCCAAAGGTTTGTTGAACTTGGGGAAATAAATTACCCTACCCCAGCCACCATATCTGCTAAGCCAGACCTCCAACAAAAATATCATAAACTCGTTCAGCAAGCTCACGAGCTTTATTCCGAAATGCTCCACGCTGGCATCCCCGCTGAAGATGCTCGCTATGTACTTCCCCAAGCCATTGAGACCAAGTTGGTGATGACCATGAATGCCCGAGAGCTGATACATGCCGCTGGCCTGCGGCTCTGCCTTAGGGCGCAGTGGGAAATTAGAGAACTATTCCGCCGAATCAAAGAGGAGGTGGAGAAGGTAGCCCCATTCATTGGGGCGCATCTTCAGCCAAAATGCTATCGCCTTGGTTACTGTGATGAGCGGGAGAGTTGTGGGCTTTTCCCTACCAGGAAGGAGCTAGAAGCAGCTGAACTGACCAAGTAAGAAACGAAGTGGTCGTAGACCTAAAGGAGGTTAGCATGCCGGCAGAGATAATTGACGGAAGAAGGATAGCGGAACAGATACGAGAGGAGCTAAAAGAGAGGATCGGCAAGCTGAAGACAAAAGGAGTGGTGCCTGGCCTGGCAGTTGTACTTGTGGGAGAGGATCCCGCATCCTTATCCTACATTCGAGGGATAGAAAGGGTGGGGCAGGCCTGCGGGATATACGTCGAGGTGCTAAAGTTGCCTGCTGAGATAGAGCAGGAGGAGCTGGAGGTGAGAATAGAGGAGCTCAACCAGAACCCAAAATTCCATGGCATCATCCTTCAGCTTCCTCTCCCCAGGCACCTCGATTCCCTGAGCGCTGAAAGCAAGATATCACCTCAAAAGGATGTTGATGGAACCAACCCGGTAAATACGGGAAAACTTCTGCTCGGCGAAGAGACATTCTTCCCCTCCACGCCCTATGGGGTGCAGGAGCTCCTTCTCCGAAGTGGATATAGCCCTGAGGGAAAAAGGGTAGCTATCTGTGGCCGGAGTAATATAGTAGGTAAGCCACTGGCGGCCATCCTGATGCAAAAGAAGAGCGGGGCCAATGCCACCGTTACTATCTGCCATACCAGAACAAAAGACCTGGCCTCGGTCACCAGGGAAGCGGACATCATTGTGGCTGCCATGGGCAAAGCCAAGGCCATAACTGCCGATATGGTTAAGGAAGGTGCAGTGGTCATCGACGTGGGGGTAAACCCGATGAAGGATCCGGAGACCGGGAAGACCAAACTGGTGGGCGATGTTGATTTTGAGGCAGTCAAGGAGAAAGCCGGGGCCATAACTCCTGTCCCTGGGGGCACGGGCCCGGTGACCTCGGTGATGCTAATGGCCAATACGGTCAGAGCAGCAGAGCAGCTAGCCGAGATCTAGGAGGAGGCATGACAGCTAAGATTCTAGATGGCAGGAAGCTCTCGAGGGAAATCAGGGAAGAGCTAAAAGGAAGGATAAATGAGCTTAAAGAGAAGGGGATAACGCCGGGGCTCGGTGGCCTACTTGTAGGTGAGGACCCTGGCTCGGTAACTTACGTCGGACTTAAAAGCAAAGCGTGTGAAGAGGTAGGCCTAAGGGAAGAAATTGTAAGGCTGCCCGAAGATGTTACCGAAGAAGATCTTCTGAAAAGCATTGCCAAGCTCAATCAGGATCCCAAAATCCATGGAATCTTCATCCAACTTCCTCTTCCAGGACATCTTTCGGAGGAGAAAGCCTTAGCGTCCATCCTGCCCCAAAAAGATGTAGACGGATTTCACCCTCTAAGTGTGGGTAAGGCCTGGCTGGGACAACCTACTTTCTTCCCTGCAGTCGTGGTTGCCATTCAGGAGATGCTTACAAGGTATGGATATGATCCTGAAGGCAAAGAGGCAGTGATTGTAAATGTGGATAACATGGTAGGGAAGCCTTTGGCTTCGCTCCTGGTTCAAGACAAGGACAAGGCTAGGGCAAATGTAACCCTCTGTTACCCTACGACTCCCGATCTCGCTTCCTACACCCGCCGAGCTGATATACTCGTTGTTTCCGTAAATAAGCCTAAATTCATCACCGCGGATATGGTCAAGGAGGGGGCACTGGTGATGGATTTTGGCTCAAACTGGGTAGAAGACCCAACGACTGGAAAAAGGAAAACAGTTGGTGACGTTGACTTTGAGGCAGTAAAGGAGAAGGCGGAAGCCATAACCCCCGTCCCGGGGGGGATAGGACCAATGCTGGTCACTATGCTTCTGGCAAATACGGTCTGGGCCGCAGAAATGCAGTCCAGCCGAAAATAAGCAGAATCTAGAAAGGAGGAAGATGCCAGTAAAAATAAAAACACCGGTTCCGAGCGATATCGAGATCGCTCAAGAAGCAGAGCTTTTGCCGATAACCGAGGTGGCTAAGAAGGCCGGAATACTGGAAGAGGAGCTTGAGCCCCAGGGCAAATACATGGCCAAGATAGACTACGCCAAGGTGCTGGAGAGGACCAAAGATCGCCCCAATGGCAAGTTCGTTACCGTAACCGCCATCACCCCCACCCCACTTGGCGAGGGCAAGACGGTGACCGCCTTTGGCCTGGGACAGGCGCTGGCCCTTAAAGGCGTCAAGGTGATCAACACGTTCCGCGAGCCCTCGAAAGGGCCCACCTTCGGGATAAAGGGAGGGGCTGCTGGCGGGGGCTACTCACAAGGGCTTCCCA
>CAZJSO010000012.1:0-6947 GCA_964548795.1 uncultured Dehalococcoidia bacterium
AGCCAGCCTAACGGCCACTTCCCCGGTCATGCCTACGCGGATCCGCTCCAAAGCAGCCCTTTGCGCCTCCTGGACTACCTGGTGCATGTTTTTGAAGGCTTTGTCCGGCTCCCCCGAGAAGAAAGTTCGAGTCATATCGCTACAGTACCCCTGGACGCGAGCGCCAAGGTCAATGATGACGGGTTCCTTCTCCTGAATTTCACGGGAAGAGGGATGAGCGTGGGGAAGGGCGGAGTTAGGTCCAGAGGCCACAATTATTTCGAAGGGCAGGCTTTCACTCCCGTTCTCTCTGAGGAATTTCTCCACCCTCCAGGCAACTCCCCTCTCCTCAAGCCCGGGATGAAGGAACCCCCTGGCCTGCTCTAGGGCGGCTTGGGCCAAGGAAGTAGCAAGTTCAAGCTGTTTTATTTCGCTTTCGTCTTTTATTGCTCGAAGTGACTCCACAATTCCGCTGGTGGGAATAAGTCGGGGAGGCGATTCCAAAACTGAAAGTCCCTCCGCTAGTTTTTGGTAAGCGTTCAAGGAGAAGCTGTCCCCCTCTAGGCCCAGCTCTCTTAGCTTGAGTTCTGAGATCCATTCCGGGAGCCACTTTGAAAGCTCTCCTTGAATCTGTACCAGCTCGAAACTTTTTTCAGCTTGAGTTCTGGCCTGCTCGAGATAGCGGAAATCAGTGAAGAGGTAAGCCTGGCTCCGGGTAATGAGTAAAAAGCCTTCGCCGTCAAAGCCCGAGAGGTAACGGGAGTTAACCGGCTGGGAAATGAGGAGGGCCTCTATCCCCTGTTCCAAGAGCCTGCTGCGCAGCCTACTCAGACGGCTCACTCTTCTCGCTCCGTGGGTGTGCTTCCAGATATTTGCTGCGCATCTGACTTTGTGTCACATGGGTATAAACTTGGGTGCTGGACAAGCTCGCATGTCCTAGAAGCTCTTGCACTACCCTCAGGTCAGCTCCGCCGTTGAGCATGTGGGTAGCAAAGGTATGACGCAGCATATGGGGAAACACCCGACGCTCAATTCCAGCCCTTTCCGCGTATTCCTTAACCAGGCGCTGGATCCGACGTGCGGCAATCCTTCTCCCATACCGGTTCAAGAACAAAGCCTCACTTCTCCTCCTCAGAAGTTCAGGCCGACCGAACTTCAAATACCGCCCCAGGGCCTCTGCCGCCGGTCTCCCGATGAGGACCATGCGCTCCTTCGAGCGCTTGCCCCAGACCCTGATTTGACGAGTTTCGAGCTCTACATTCCCTAAGTTTAGAGCAACGACCTCGCTGACTCTTAAGCCAGCAGCATAAAGAAGTTCAAGCAGAGCTCGGTCTCGCAAGCCCTGAGGTGTAGCGGTATCTGGAACTTCAAGGAGCCTCTGCATCTCCTGAGGGCTGAGGAACGAAGGGAGTCTCCTTTCCCGCTTGGGTCCGGAGACCGCACTTAAGGGGTCGACGGGGATTTTGTTCTCCCTGGTCAGGTATCGGAAGAAGGAGCGTAGAGCGCTGAGCTTGCGGCAGATACTGCCCCGAGCCATCTCACGTTCCAAGAGCTCCCCCAGCCAGGCCCGAATGACGACATGGTCAACCTCCTGTAGCGATCTTCCCTGTGCTTGAAGGAACTGGAGGAAATCGAGGACGTCAGTAGTATAGTTTCTCACTGTGTACTTGGAGAAGTTGCGTTCTGCCTCCAGGTAACGGTGATATTCTTCAAGCAATCGGTCTAGGTCCACTCTGAGCATTTCTAAGGGGAGGCCAAGTTGGCTTCTAGTGCCTCCAATTTCACTTTGTGACCACAATTAATGCACTTGGCAGTTTTACCGCTTAGCTGAATGAGCAGTCCCTGGCACTGAGGACAGACCTGAGGAAGCGGCTTACTTCGGAGGGAGAAGTCACATTTGGGGTAGTTAGAGCAGCCGTAGAAGGTACGCCCCTTTTTGCTGCGCCGCTCTACGAGCCTTGCCCCACAGCGGGGGCAGCGTGCTTCGATGGGTAGCGGCCGAGTATTTTTGCACTCCGGATAGCCACTGCAGGCGAGGAAGTTCCCATAGCGCCCTTGTCGGATTACCATGGGCCGGCCGCATTTTTCACAGATCTCATCGGTGGGCTTGTCTGGTAACTTTACTTTCTGCATAGTTGAGGCAGCCCGCGCCACCGTTTTTGAAAAAGGTTGGTAAAAATCGCGGAGTGTTGGAATCCATTCCCGTTCCCCCCAGGCAATCTCGTCCAAGTGCTTCTCCATCTGGGCGGTAAATCCTAGGTCAACCACCTTGGGGAAATGCTCCTTGAGCAAGTCGGTAACGAGGCTCCCGATTTCCTGGGGCTCGAAATGTCCCCTTTCCTTCTTCACATAGCCTCGCTGCTGGAGCGTGGAAATAATGGGGGCATAGGTGCTGGGTCGGCCGATACCGTTCTGCTCCAGAGCCTTAACCAGCGTGGCCTCGGTGTAACGTGGCGGGGGTTTAGTGAAATGCTGCTCCGGAAAGAGGCTTAGGAGCAACAGGGGCTCTCCCTCCCTCAGCTCTGGAAGAGGCAAGCTTTCCTCTTCCCCTTCTTCCTCATCCTTCCCCTCCTGGTACAGGACGAGAAAACCAGGGAAGGAGACCTTCGCAGCTTTAGTCTGGAAGAGGTAGGCCTTCTCTGGAGCTTGCGGACGAGCCTCCACCTCTACCGTGGTGATATTCAAGCTAGCAGCCGCCATCTGGCTAGCCATCATCCGCTTCCAAATTAGTTCGTACAGTTTGAGCTGGTCAGCGGAGAGAAAAGTTTTCAGCCTCTCCGGCTCTCTGCGGATGGAAGTAGGGCGGATAGCTTCGTGGGCCTCCTGGGCCCCTTTTACTTTCTTGGCAAAGATGCGGGGCGAGGGAGAAACAAATTCCTGGCCGTATTTCTCCGAGATATAAGTTCTTGTCTCTTTTAGGGCCTGGGAGGAGACACGGGTGGAATCGGTGCGCATGTAGGTGATGAGCCCCACCGCCTCCTCTCCACCTAGGGGTAGCCCTTCATAGAGCTGCTGAGCTATGGACATGGTATGGCTGGCGGAGAATCTAAGCTTGCGCCAGGCTTCCTGCTGAAGTGTGCTGGTAATGAAGGGAGGCACCGGCTGGCGGGGGGTTATCTTCTGCTCCACCCGAGCTACCTTGAAGTTCGCCTTCTCCAGTTCCTGACAGACCTTATCTGCCTCTGCCTCGCTTGGCAGCTCGCAATTTATCAACTTTGCTTTAAAGCTGAGAGTGCCTCTTCTTTTTCTCAGCTCGGCTTCAATGCTCCAGTATTCCTGGGGAGTAAATTCTTCAATTTCCCGCTCGCGCTCCACGATCATCCGCAGAGCTGCCGACTGAACCCTCCCAGCTGAAAGGCCCCTCCTAACCTTCCTCCAAAGTATAGGACTTATTTTGTAGCCCACTAGTCTATCAATTATGCGGCGCGCCTGCTGGGCATTTACCAGCCTCAGGTCAATTTCTCCAGGGTGTCGTAAGGCCTTGGTTATCGCCGGTTTAGTTATCTCATGAAATGTAACCCGCCGAAACTTAAGCCTCTTCAGCCCAGCAGCCTCGATGAGATGCCAGGAGATCGCCTCTCCCTCACGATCAGGGTCGGTAGCTAGGTATATCGTCCCGGCCGTCTTTGCAGCAGCTTTTATCTCTTTGATTATCTTTTGCTTTCCTGGGAGGATCTGATAGTGAGGAGCGAAATCGTTTTCGACATCCACTCCCAGCTTTTTGGCCGGCAGGTCCCGAACATGACCCATGGTAGCCTTGACCACGTACTGCCCATCCAAGATGCGGCTGATGGTCTTGGCTTTAGCTGGGGATTCCACAATGACTAAGTTCTTCTTGTCCATCCTGGCAGGTGAGGGGTGCTAAGGACTGACGGCTACGTAATTCATTCCTCCTAGCTGTCGCACCATTCCCTTGAGTTCCATCAAGGCTAGGGTGCTGGCTACGGTAGAGGTGGGGAGCTTTGTGTTGCGGCATATCTCATCAATATGTAGCGGTTCCCGGGACAGGAGTCTTACGATTTGGGACTCCACCTCGTTCTCCGGCAACACCTCCTTCCCCAGATGCTGCGGCACCAGGCTCAGGTTTAACTCCTCAAGGATATCGTTAACTTCTTGTACCAGCTTAGCTCCATCTCGGATCAGCCGGTTACATCCTCGGCTGGCTGGGGAAAACACATTACCTGGTACGGCAAACACCTCGCGGTCTTGCTCCAGGGCCAGGTTCGCCGTTATTAGAGCGCCGCTTCTGTCCATAGCCTCAGTGACGAGCACGCCTAAGCTGAGCCCACTCATAATGCGATTCCTACGAGGGAAATTCTCAGGCTTTGGTCGGGTGCCTAGTGGGTAATCGCTTATCAGAGCTCCGTGCTGTATGATTTCCTGAGCCAGCCTCAGGTTCTCTCCCGGGTAAACCATATCCAAGCCACAGCCCAGGACAGCAATAGTTCGCCCCTCAGCCTTTAAAGCTGCTCGGTGGGCAACAGTGTCAACTCCCCGAGCAAGTCCGCTTACTATCGTAAGCCCAGCTTGTGCCAAACCAGTGGTCAGCTCCTCAGTCACCTGACGTCCATAAGAGGTAACTCGCCGGCTTCCTACCACAGCGAGAGCCCATTCATCCTCGGGCAAGATCTCTCCCCGGACATATAGCACTGGCGGGGCCTCGTAAATCTCACGGAGCCTTGGAGGATAAGAGGCATCGCCCAGGGTCAGCACTTTAACCTTATATCGGGCCAGCTTTTCCATCTCGGCCTCCAAATCCACTTTTGATCTCTGGGCCACAATAGTCTTAGATGCCTTTTGATCCAGCCCAGCAGCCTCGAGCTCAGGTCCACTCGCCTGCCAGGCCCTCTCCAAATCACCGAAATACTCCCGTATCCGGGAGAATCTCACTGGCCCGATACCAGGTATCAAGGTGAATCCGATCCAGTACTTTAGCTCGGACATCTTAAGCTTTGATAGGTCGAGTTACCGTGTAAATCTTAGCTTGCTTTCGGGGGCAAGTCAAGTTCAATGGTCCCGGGAGGCGTCTTTAAGGGTTACGGAGTCAAGTCTTAGGAGGAGGTATCTTCAGGGGTGTCGTTCAGGGCTTTCTTCACCGCCAGGTGAAGCTTTCGAAAGAGCTTGGTCAATTCCTCAGTATCCAGGGAGATAACTTCTGGAGTGAGCGCCAGGATGAAGGGAAAGTGGTTTTGAATTCTCGAGTTGTTTTCTTCGCCAAGACGCCGCCTAGCCTTCCCTCTTTCAGCCTCAGCAACTTTCCTCCCTCTGGTTCGAGTATCAAACCCGAGGCTTATCTCAGCCAAGCGACAGAGCTGGATGAAGAAGCGGGTTGTCTTAGTGGCCATCTCTACCCCCAACCCTTCCTCAGTGACAAAGTAGTTGTAGATTTCATCTGGGGAACTTCCCTTTTCCCCCAGCCACTGGAACAGTCCTCGGTAGGCGCTACGCACAATATCCTTGAGGGCAGAAGTGAAAGCCGCCCCTTTGGTCTTCAAGAGGCGGCTTTTCTCCGTTGGTCTTCCTTCCTCATCAATCAGACCCAAATACCTTAGTGCCCCCACCACCTTATACTCATTGCCAGGGGCGATTTGATTCCTTCTGAGAAAAGTTCCGTCTACCTTAGCGGGACTAGCTCGGCGCATGAGCTCCAGCGCCTGCAACATTCCACGGGTAGGACCATAGGGGGGGATGCCGCCTCGTTCTCTCAACATGAGTCTGTCAACACTATAGAACCCTAAAGTTGGGACTGTCAAGAGTCCAATTAAATTTAAAAGGACTCTATCTGGACTGCCATTGCTTAACGGCAGATAATTTGCTAGGGTAATTTTGAGATGAGCGGAGGGGCTAAGGTGGGGTGTTGTGGTTTTGCCCGTGGCCTGAAAGGGTATTTCTCCCGTTTTAGCTTGGTAGAAGTGCAACAGACATTTTACAAACCTCCGAAGATGGAGACTGTTACCCGCTGGCGTGAGCAGGCCCCGAAGGATTTTGAGTTCTCCCTCAAAGCCTGGCAACTCATCACCCATCTTCCCTCCAGCCCTACCTATCGAAAGGCCGGGATAGGGATCCCACCGGGGAAGGAAAGCCTCTACGGGTTTTTCAGGCCTACGGAAGAGGTAAGAGCGGCCTGGGAGAAAACCCGGGAGGTGGCATTAGCTCTCGGGGCCAGGGTTGTGCTCTTTCAGTGCCCACCTAGGTTTTCCGAGAGCGAAGAAAATATTCGGAACCTAACTAAATTCTTTCAGCAAGTAGAGCGGGGTAACTTCTGCTTTGCTTGGGAGCCTCGAGGGAGATGGGAGGAGGAGACGATAAAATCACTCTGCCAGGAACTGGACTTGGTGCATTGCGTTGATCCGTTCGAGGGCAAAAGGTCCCTGCATGGAAGGTTAAGATACTTCCGTCTGCATGGCGGCCCTGGCTACCGACACAGATATACAGAGGAGGAACTGAGATGGCTCACCAGCCTAGTGGAAGAGGAAACTTACTTCCTCTTCAATAATCTCTTCATGTACGAGGACGCCTTTAGATTCAAGGAAATTCTAGAGAAATAGGCCACTACCCATGAGCAACGTGGTTTACACTTTGGGCACCAGCACTCGGTCACGGGAAGAATTTCTGCGGCTGCTGTGTCATTTTGGGATAAGTCAGGTAGCGGATGTGCGCCGTTTCCCCACCAGTCGTCTCCAACACTTCCAGCAGGATAACTTGGCTCAGTTCCTGCGAGAAGCCGGCATTGGTTACATTTACCTGGGGAAAGAACTTGGTGGGTATCGACAGGGAGGCTACAGGAAGTATACCGCCACTGTGGACTTTCAGGAAGGGCTCGGACGCTTAGAGGAGGAAGCGAGGCGAAAGCCTACAACGATCCTCTGTGCCGAGAGGTTACCTTGGAAATGTCACCGTCGCTTCATCGCCGCAGAGCTGGAGAGACGGGGATGGAGGATAATCCATATCATCGATGAGAAGCGAAC
>CAZJSO010000012.1:7047-16432 GCA_964548795.1 uncultured Dehalococcoidia bacterium
AGAGGATAAAGTTCTAGGGAGGAAAAGATGGGATTTTTTGGATCCTCCGGGATAAGGAGAAAAGTGGATTTTGGTCTTCTGGAGCTGGCCCTTAAGGTAGGGTTTGTTCTGGGAAAGTCCTCGAAGTCGGTCATCCTCGGGTGGGACACCCGCACCTCGGGCGAGGTGCTCAGATATGCTTTTTCCTCGGGGCTCCTCTCCTCAGGTTGTCTGGTATATGAGGCTGGCATTGCTCCCACACCGACCATAGCTTATACCTGCCGTAACTTCCCCGCCGGCGCCGTCATCACTGCCTCACACAACCCACCGGAATACAATGGCATAAAGCTGGTAAATCCAGATGGCTCGGCCTTTGACTCCTCCCAGAGACAGAGGATAGAGGAAGAAGTCCTACGGAATGTATTTGAGCTGAGTTCCTGGGACAAGCTAGGGAGATCTCAACCCTATCTTACGGCTATAGAGGCGCACATGGAGCGCATCCTGAAAGATTTCCCACCCTTGAAGCTGAAGGTGGTGGTAGACTGTGGCTGCGGGGCAGGCTCCGTGATAACCCCCTTCCTTCTCCAGAAGCTTGGCTGTGAGGTAGTAACCATAAATTCTCATCCCTCTGGTTTCTTTGCTCGGCCGGCTGAGCCCAGGGAGGAGAATTTGGCTAGCTTGATAAAGATGGTTCGGGCGAGCGGGGCCGATGTTGGCCTAGCTCATGATGGGGATGCCGACCGCCTGATGGCCGTGGATGATAAGGGTAGATTTATCTCCGGAGATAAGCTCCTCATCATCCTGGCGCAAAGCCTTCAGGCCCAGAGAGTGGTGACCACCCTCGATGCCTCAATGTCGGTGGAGGAATTCGGTTTCGAAGTGGAAAGGACAAAGATAGGAGACCCCTATGTCTCCGAGGCCCTGAGGAGAAGTGGTGACTTCGGGGCTGAGCCAACTGGCTGCTGGATCTTCCCCAAAGTGTCCCTGTGCCCCGATGGAATCTATGCTGCGGCTTTCCTGGCTCGGGTGGCTTCGGAGAAGAAGCTTTCTGCTCTGGTGGACGACATACCGTCCTATCCTCTCCTCAGGGAGAGCTTTCCCCAAAGAGCCCTTGACTTGGAGGCCTTATTGGTAAAGCTTGAGGCCCTCAACCCAGTCTCGGTGAACAAACTCGATGGAATAAAGCTTTCCTTTAGCGATGCCTGGGTTCTCATACGCCCTTCGGGAACGGAACCCAAGGTGAGGGTGACAGTCGAGGCGAAGTCAAAGAGGAGGGTCTGGGAACTTCTCACTCAGGTGTCAAAGATCCTCAGGAAAGAGCGGTAAATCCATACGAGAAGCCTCAGCCTCCTCGGAGTATTCACTTGACATAATCCAACAATTGAAGGTAGCTTAACAACTTGGTATAATTAGTCGCTTGGAGAGGTGGCCGAGTGGTTTAAGGCGCCGCTCTCGAAAAGCGGTAGGGTGAGATATCCCTCGTGGGTTCGAATCCCACCCTCTCCGTGGAGGGGTGCCGGAGTGGACGATCGGGCGCGCCTGGAGAGCGTGTAGGGGGCTTAAAAACTCCCTCGTGGGTTCGAATCCCACCCCCTCCGCTTTTCAATCTCTAAATGAGGTGAGCTAATGCCAGCAATAGCTATCATTGGAGGGCAGTGGGGGGATGAGGGGAAGGGGAAGATAATCGATTTTTTGGCTGGGAAGGCCAGCATAGTTGCCCGTTTCTCCGGGGGAACTAACGCCGGGCACACGGTGGTTAATGAGCTCGGTAAGTTCCGGATGCATCTCATACCTTCAGGAATATTCCATCCTCAGGTGACTTGTCTTATCGGCAATGGGGTGGTCGTTGACCCTGAAGTCCTTCTGGGAGAGCTCGATACCCTTCAACAGCAGGGGGTGGAGACAAAGCGGCTCTTCCTCAGCAATCGAGCTCACTTGATCATGCCTTATCATCGGCTCCTTGATGGGTTGGAGGAGGATGCCCGTGGGGGGAAAGCAATCGGCACGACCAGAAGGGGGGTGGGGCCAGCCTATGCAGATAAAGTTGCCCGAATGGGCATCCGAGCAGGCGATTTGCTAAATAAGGATTTCTTCTTGGATCGACTTCGCTCGGTAATGGAGTATAAAAACCGGATTCTAACCAAGGTATACGGGGCTCAGCCTCTCTCGCTAGAGGAAGTTTACCAGCAGTACTCCGGATATGGGGAGCGCCTGGCCCCATTTATACGAGAGGTTGACCAGATAGTGCATGAGGCATTGAAGCGAGATGAGCTGGTCTTTTTGGAGGGGGCCCAGGGGACCTTGCTTGACATTGATTTCGGCACTTACCCCTATGTGACCTCTTCCTCTCCTTTTGTAGGGGGCGTGTGTGTAGGGCTAGGATTAAGCCCCATGGCTATTGGGGGAATCATTGGAGTGTTTAAGGCCTACGCCACCAGGGTGGGTGGGGGGCCTATGCCCACTGAGCTTGGCAGTGAGGATGGCGAGCTTATGCGGGAGCGGGGACAGGAATATGGCACTACTACCGGCCGGCCCCGTCGCTGTGGCTGGTTTGACGGGGTGATGGCTCGCTTCAGCGCTCGCCTCAATGGTTTCACTGGCATAGCGCTTACTAAATTTGACATCCTTGACACCTTCGCTTCCATTAAGATATGTACATCTTACAGGCTGGATGGGGCTCTCCTCAATTACCCGCCAGCCAATTTAGCTTCGCTGGAGAAGTGCGAGCCGGTCTATGAGGAACTTCCGGGCTGGCAGAAGCCAACCAGGGAGATTCGCCGATTTGAGGAGTTACCGGCCGAAGCCCAGCGCTATGTTCGCCGTCTGGAGGAGCTGCTGGACTGTCCGGTGAACCTTATCTCAGTAGGGCCTAGTCGAGAGCAAACCATCGTTGTCCGACCATTGCATTGAAATTGGCTCCATCGTCTAGAGGTCCAGGACGCCGGCCTTTCAAGCCGGAAATCAGGGGTTCGAATCCCCTTGGAGCCACCATAGCTTATAAAAGGTGGGAGGTGAGGTTTGCCTGTCAGTTTGAGATCAGGCCTAGCTGAGGCTCAATTCACTACCAGGAACACCTCGAAATAGGCGAGATTGGCCTGTTCACGTCTTAACCGTCGCGCTCCCCATCAGAACGTACCTGCCTAATACTGGTGCCATAATGGCTGAAGTAATGGCCAGGATGATGAACATCGAGAACAGGCTTTCGTCAACCAACCCTAGCTCGACAAATATATCGGCGGCAGCCACTACTAAACTTAGCCTGGCTGAGTGAAACAGACCGCAAGCTATGCTTTTCTTGAGACTAAGACCGCTTAACTTTGCCACAAGGCCAACGCCAATCAGCTTTGACAGTATCCCCACAGCAATTATAACCAACAGGATTATTAAATTGCGGACGTTTGAAAACAGCACGGGCAGGTCTACCTTAGCACCGATAAAGATAAAGAACATCGGGATGAAGAAACCCCAGCCCCAACTCCGGAGGTTCTTCAACACGAGAGTAGTCTTGGGAAGAACCATCGAGATTATCAGCCCAGCTATGAATGTTCCGATAATGTAGTGGAAGCCTAGCCAAATCGAAGCTGCTGCCAAGAGAAAAATTAAGGCGAAAGTAGCCTTTACTTCTGTATCAGGGCCGAGGTTATGTCCTCTAACCAGCGTGCTTTGAATCTTGCTACGAACCCTTTCCGCACTGAGTGATAGAGGTAGGGCAAAAAGGGTCAGCATAACAATAAAGGAATAGAGGAAACTGATGCCGAGCGAACCCCTCATGGTAGCCAGCGCAACTGCCAGGAGAAATATGCTCATAATGTCAACAAGAACGACTGATGATAGTAGCATATTGGACAGTTGCTTTGCTAGCTGCGGATCCCTGAATAGCGGTAAAATCAATCCTATAGAGGTAGTGCAGAAGATCGTGCCTAGCAGCAGGGCATTTACATCAATCCACAAGGAAAGTGAGACCCCTGCCAAAAAGGGGATTGATACCGAGGCAACAGCTACAAGCACCGTTTTCTTGAGAGCACGGTGATCTATCTCCTCGAAATCCACCTCCAGGCCAGCCAGAAACATAAGATAGCCCAGTCCGAATGAGGAAATGAAATCAATAACAGGGCTCTTGGGGATAAGGTCGAACAGGGACACTCCAATAATTATGCCGAACAATATTTCGGCAACGTTTACGGGTATCCCTGTTTTGGAAGCTATAGGTGCAACCAGCACTATTCCTGCGAAAACAACGAGCAACGTGATGGCCAATAATTCCATTAAATTATTAATTTTAGGCTGTACCTCCCCAAGTTGCAAGCGATTTAAGCTGTCCGAAATATAATCAAAGCCGGTGAGCGACATACTTCCCGCCAGATTAGCGTAAGGTAACCCATCAACCGTTGGCTTGCTTTAACTGTGTGGGCCTGCCATCTTGTTGCAAGCTTGGGCGTTCTGATGCTACAATTATGTCCAAAGGTCCACGGGCTAGGTGGTCACTCTGAGGGCTAGCTTGGGAAGGACTAGAATCCAAAGGGAAGTTGGAAGGGTTAATCGTCCAGAAGTATGGTGGTAGCTCAGTGGCCACTGCCGAGCGCATCAAAAATGTGGCTCGCCGGGTGGCTAAGGCCAAGCAGCAGGGCTACCAGGTAGTGGTGGTTGTCTCGGCTATGGGACACACCACCGATAACCTTATTGAGCTGGCTTATCAGGTCAGCCACCAGCCCAATGAGCGAGACCTAGACTTGTTGCTCTCCACCGGAGAGATTATCTCCTGTGCCCTGTTGAGCATGGCCTTGCGCGACCTGGGGCATGAGGCCATCAGCTTCAGTGGTTTCCAGGCGGGAATTAGAACCGATCAGGTTTACAGTCAGGCTCGCATTGTGGACATCAGCCCGGAGCGCATTGAACGAGCCCTGGAGGGGGGTAAGATTGCTATCATTGCTGGCTTTCAGGGGGTGACGGAGGACATGGACATCACTACCCTGGGGCGTGGGGGCTCAGATGTCACCGCGGTGGCCCTGGCAGCCAAACTGGGGGCCGAGAGATGCGAGATTTACACCGATGTGGAGGGGGTCTTCACCGCCGATCCAAGAATATTCCCCGGGGCTCGAAAACTACCGGAGATAGATTACGAGGAGATGCTGGAGCTGGCTTCTTATGGGGCTAAGGTAATGCATCCACGAGCAGTGGAGCTTGGCTGGGTATATAATGTTCCCATCCTGGTGGCTTCCTCTTTTACTGAGGCCCCGGGGACGCTTATTCATGGAGGTGCTTCCGTGGAGGTAAGAAACAAAGTTCGTGGCATTGCTTTTGACCGGGATGTAGCCAAGGTAACGGTTGTCGGCATTCCCGATAGGCCCGGGATTGCCAGCGCCGTTTTCGAGCCGCTAGCCTGGGCAAGTTTGAGCGTGGATACCATCGTCCAGAACGTGAGCACCCAGGGGGTAACCGATCTGACCTTCACCGTGGCTCGAAATGACTTGGACAGGGCAGTGGAGCTGCTTCAGCCGGTGATGAAGTCCATTGGAGCCAGAGATCTCACCACCTCCTCCAACCTGGCCAAGGTGAGCATCATTGGGGCAGGCATGCAGAGCACCCCGGGGTATGCCGCCCGGATGTTCCGCGCGCTCTCCGAGCGGGGCATAAACATAGAGCTCATCACCACCTCAGAGATTCGCATCACCTGCATCATCAACGAAGCCAACCTCCAGGAAGCTGTCCAGGCACTTCACCAGGCCTTCGAGCTGGAAAGAGCCAGTTAACTCACCCTGAGCAGATGGCCTGGAGGGGTGACGGTCAGTTCTTCGCCTCGCCTAGGACTCCCTCAGAGCCTACATCAGGATGAAGGGCTACCCCTAAATTAACTTATCATCCCAAAAGGGTTCTGTTATAATCTAGGTAGCCTCTTCAACATGGCCAAGTTTGAAGTCATTGACCATACGGCTGATATTGGGCTGGTGGCTTATGGAAGCACCGCGGAAGAAGTGTTCATTAATGCGGCCTATGGGATGTTCAGTCTAATTGCCGATATTGACCAAGTGGAGGAGAGAACTCATCGGGAGATCAGGACCGAGGCGCCAGATCAGGAAGAGCTGCTGGTGACCTGGCTTAATGAGCTGCTTTATTTCTTTGATGCGGAAAGTTTACTTTTTAAAAGGTTTGAGATACTGGGGCTGGACCAAACATGGTTGGCAGCCAAGGCTTTTGGAGAGAAGGCCGATCCAGCCAAGCATAAACTTAAAACGCCGATAAAGGCGGCAACCTACTACCTGCTCAAGCTGGAGGAAGGCGACGGCCTCAGGGCTCAGATAATCTTCGATGTTTAGAGGGGCGAAAGGCTTTTGGGGTGAAAAATGGCAGATTGGAGGAAGGCGCTGAAGAGAATAGATGAGTACCGCTGGGAGCTTGACAAGAGCTACAAGCCGGGAATGCGAGTCCCCGGGCTTATTTATGCTGACGAGCACATGCTGGATCTTATAGGGGAGGAGCAGGCACCGGAGCAGGTAGCCAATGTAGCTTTCCTGCCAGGCATTGTGGGGAGATCTCTGGCCATGCCCGACATCCACTGGGGTTATGGCTTTCCCATCGGCGGGGTGGCTGCCACCCGGGTGGAGGATGGGGTTATCTCCCCAGGTGGGGTGGGGTTCGACATTAATTGTGGAGTACGCCTTCTCCTCACGAACCTTGAGGAGGGTGAAGTCAGGCCCAGAATAGAGCAGATACTGGCCCAGCTCTTCCACAACATTCCCTCTGGACTGGGTTCAGAGGGAAGGATAAGGCTGCGGGAAAGAGAGCTAGACCAGGTGCTGCTGAAAGGTGCTCGGTGGGCGGTGGAAAAGGGGTTTGGCTGGGAAGAGGATCTGGAGCTGATGGAGGAGAATGGCTGCCTCAGGGGAGCCGACCCGGATGGGGTGAGCCAGAAGGCTAAGAAGCGCGGTGTTCCCCAACTGGGGACCTTGGGCTCCGGGAACCACTTCCTCGAAGTTCAGGCGGTGCGGGAAATCTACGAGCCTGAAATCGCCAAGGCCTTCGGGGTGGAGAAAAGGGGGCAGGTTGTGGTGCTGATCCATACTGGCTCTCGTGGTTTTGGCTATCAGGTCTGTGACGATTATCTCCGGACAATGGGTGAAGCAGTGAAAAAATATGGCATCCAGCTCCCGGACCGGCAGCTCGCCTGTGCTCCGGTGAAATCACCTGAGGGGCAGGCCTATCTTTCCGCCATGGCCTGCGCGGCCAACTATGCCTGGGCCAATCGGCAGTGTATTACCCACTGGATACGAGAGACCCTTTCGGATATCTTTGGCAGAGGCGCTGAGGAGCTAGGTTTGAGACTGGTTTACGACGTGGCACATAATATTGCCAAGCTCGAGAAGCACCGGGTAAATGGCAAGGAAATTGCCGTCTGCGTGCATCGCAAAGGGGCCACCCGGGCTTTCCCTGCTGGCCACCCGGACATCCCCGAGAAGTATCGCCAGGTGGGACAGCCGGTGCTCATCCCGGGGGATATGGGACGGTGCTCCTACGTGGCCGTAGGAACTGAGGTGGCCATGAAGGAAACCTTCGGCTCCACCTGCCATGGGGCGGGGAGGATGAGGAGTCGCTCTGCGGCTAAGCGGGAACTACGGGCCCGAGACGTGGCTGATGAACTAGCTGCCAAAGGGATCGCCTTCAAGGTGGCCGGTAAGTCCTCCCTGGTTGAAGAGGCTTCGGAAGCCTACAAGGATGTCACCGAGGTGGTGCACATCGCCGATGGAGCGGGCCTCTCCCGCAAAGTGTTCAGAGCTGACCCAATTGGAGTGATCAAAGGCTAGTAAATTGAAAGGACTTGATGCTTTACAAGAGACGCTCGGTTTCGTTTTCAAGGACGAAGATCTTCTGCGCCAGGCATTGACTCATCGCTCCTACCTTAACGAAAATCCGGCTGACACTCTCTCTTCTAACGAGAGGCTAGAATATCTCGGTGATGCTATGCTTAGCCTGGCAGTAGCCTGGGAACTTTACAATCGATTTCCCCAGTTCCCTGAGGGTAAACTGACTAAGCTACGGGCAGCATTGGTTTGTCAGGATGGCCTGGCCCACCTGGCACGGAGGATGAAGCTTGGGCAGTACCTCTACCTGGGCAAGGGGGAGGAGAAGGGTGGGGGGAGGAAGAAGCCAAGAACTCTAGCCTCCGCCTTGGAGGCTCTCATCGGAGCAGCTCTTATTGATCAGGGCTTTGAGGCTGCCAGAGAATTTGTTCTGAAATTATTGGAGGAGGAGCTGGAGCACATCGATGAGAAAGAGCTAGAAGACCCTCGTTCAAAGCTACAGGAACTGGTACAAGCTGAATTGAAGCTTTCCCCAACTTATCATCTAAGTGAGGTAAGCGGAGTGGAACACCATCGTCGGTTTATCGTTGAGGCCCTGGCTGGAGACATCCTGCTCGGCCAGGGTCAGGGACGTAGCAAGCGGGAAGCCAAGAAGGAAGCTGCAAAATCCGCTCTAGAGAACTGGCCCAAGTGGCTCGAAGACTTCCAAAGGAGAGAAGATGTGGCTGAAAAGAGTCGATCCTGAAGTAGCTAGCATTATCCATGATGAGGAGAGACGCCAGAAGTCCACCATTAATCTTATCGCTGCTGAGAACTACGTCAGCCGAGCGGTACTTGAGGCTCAGGGCTCGGTGCATACCAATAAATATGCTGAGGGTTATCCAGGTAACCGCTACTACGGTGGCTGTGACAACATGGATCGAGTAGAGAAAATAGCCCTCCGCCGGGCTAAAGACCTGTTTGGTGCTGAGCATGCTAACGTCCAGCCCTATAGCGGCTCCATTGCCAACCTCGCGGCTTACTTAACCCTGCTTCAAGAGGGTGACTTGTTCATGGGAATGAGCTTGAGTCAAGGGGGACATCTTACCCACGGCAGTCAAGTTAATTTCTCAGGGAGGTTTTATCGGGTAGTTCACTATGGAGTGGACCGGAAAACTGGCTGGTTGGACTATGATGAGGTGGAAAAACTGGCGCTGAAGCATCGGCCGAAGCTCATCGTGGTTGGATCAAGTTCTTACCCCCGACAATTCGACTTCAAGCGTTTCCGAGAAATCGCTGAGCAGGTGGGAGCCAGGCTCCTGGCGGATGTTGCTCATCCGGCAGGTCTGATAGCTGCTAAGCTTTACCCCAGCCCTGTCCCTTACGCTGATGTGGTCACTGCTACCACCCATAAAACGCTGCGTGGACCCAGAGGCGGCCTCATACTCTGCCGCCAGGAATTCGCCAGAGAGATAGATCAGAATGTCTTCCCCGGGCTTCAGGGTGGACCACTAATGCACGTCATTGCGGCCAAGGCGGTGGCCTTCCAAGAGGCAAGCGAGCCTGAGTTTGTAGAGTACCAGCGGAAGGTGCTGGAGAATGCTAAAGTTCTGGCCCAGGAACTGCAGAAC
>CAZJSO010000012.1:16442-17420 GCA_964548795.1 uncultured Dehalococcoidia bacterium
GGCTGGCATAGTGGTGAATAAGAATCTCATCCCCTATGACCCCCGTCCGCCAAGGATTGCTAGCGGGGTCAGGTTGGGGACGCCTGCGGTGACCAGCCGTGGATTCGGACCTGAGGAGATAAGGAGAGTGGCCCGGCTCATTGTCAAGGTGCTTTCACACCCAGGCGAGTCAAAAGTTGAAAAGCAGGTGCAGCAGGAAGTTCAGGAGCTGGCCAACCGCTTTCCTGCTCCAGGAATAGATGCTTGAGCAAAACCATCTTCGACTTCACGAGGCTATGATTAAACCTAGAAGTGAGCCTGTCTTAGGGGGTGAGTTTAATGGCTACAGCAGTTCTGGTAGTAGATATGCTTCGAGGCTTCTGCGAAGAGGGGCATCCACTCTACTGCGGTCCGTCAAGCCGCAGCATCATCCCCCACATCAAGCACCTGCTGGAACAGGAGTTGGATAAAGGCTCAAAGCTCTTCTTCATCTGTGACCGTCATGCCTCCGATGACCCCGAGTTTAAAATGTTCCCCCCTCACTGCATTGAGGGAACGGAGGAGGCCGAGATCATCCCCGAGCTTTCCGGCTTTCCAGGGGAGATCATCCCCAAAACCACCTTCAGTGGGTTTTTCAAGACGGAGCTGGAGGAGAAGCTGGCCAGGCTTTCCCCGGAGAAACTCATCGTCTGTGGAGTTTGTACCGACATCTGCGTGCTGCACACCGTGGCTGAGGCCAGAGCCCGGGGGTACGAGGTGGAGGTGCCCACGGATTGCGTGGCCTCCCTCGACCCTAACGCCCACCACTTTGCCCTTCAGCACATGGAAAAAGTCCTCGGGGCGAGGCTGACACGAGTCTCCCCACCCAAGATTTTCCACCCCCACTTTGAGACGTCACCTCAAGTGCTTTCGGGTGAAACGGCGGATATATATTTCGTCCGCACGGCTGAAATCTTGAGGAAAGAGGGGCTCAACCCCGAAGCTACCATGGAGGTCTTT
>CAZJSO010000012.1:17430-22739 GCA_964548795.1 uncultured Dehalococcoidia bacterium
CTTTGCCAGTCGCCCGGGGATACTCTGTGGCATGAATGAAGTACTGAAGTTGCTCTCCCAGGTGCTGCCGGAGGGGAACCGAGAAGTCTGGGCTCTCTCCGAAGGAGAGAGCTTCGAGCAGAAGGAGGTTGTGCTACGCATTAAAGCTCCTTATCAGAGCTATGCCATGTATGAGACAGCTTACTTGGGCATGCTGGCGCACTCCAGCGGCTGGGCTACCGCTGCCCATGAGTGTGTAGAGGCAGCTCAGGGGATGCCAGTCATTAGCTTCGGGGCTAGGCATGTCCACCCCTCGGTAGTGGGGGTGATGGAGTACGCCGCCATAGTGGGTGGCTGTACTGGTTGTGCCAGCACGGTTGGTGCCAGCCTTGCTGGCATGGAGCCCATCGGCACCATTCCTCATGCCCTTATCATCATTATGGGTAGCACCGCTCGAGCTACCATTTCCTTCGACAAACATATGCCTCCTGAGGTTCCCCGCATTGCTTTGGTGGATACCTTCGAGGATGAGGTCAGGGAAAGCGTGGCGGTGGCTAAAGCAATGCAGGGGAGGCTGCAAGGTGTAAGGTTAGACACACCTTCGGAAAGAGGCCGGGTTACCGCTGAACTGGTTAAGGAAGTTCGCGCTTGGCTTGACCTTGAGGGATTTAAGGAAGTAAAGATCGTCGTCAGCGGTGGACTTGACCCGGAACGCATCAGGTACTTTATCGAGAAAAAGGCCCCGGTGGACATCTTTGCCGTAGGCAGCTACATCAGCGATGCTAAGCCTATTGACTTCACTGCTGACCTTCACGAAGTGGAAGGCAGACCTATTGCCAAAAGGGGTAGAATGCCTGGCATCACTCCAAACCCCAGACTGAAGAGGGTGCTGTAGGAGGAAGCATGGAATGCGTCTTTTGTCGTATCATCTCCGGTGAGATACCGACGGAGTTACTCTATCAGGATGACGAAGCGGTCGCCTTTCGGGACATTCACCCCCAGGCGCCGGTGCATATCCTCGTCGTGCCCCGAAAGCATGTTCCCACGCCCGGTAACTTAGGCGAGGCGGAATTCACCCTTATAGGTAAACTGGCCCGCATAGCAGAGCTCCTCGCCCGGCGTGAGGGAATCGCCAAGAGAGGGTATCGCCTGGTGATGAATGTGGGCGAGGATGGCACCCAGATAGTTCCCCACCTGCATATGCACCTCCTTGGTGGACGGCGCCTTACCGACGAGATGGGATAGGCCGCAGGCTGGGTCAAGCTTCAGAGTTACACCTCCTAGAACCTGGGCTTGGCCAGCAAGACTGCTGACAGAGATAAGATAGCCACCGAGCCGGCAAAGACAAAGGGGTAGAGGTAACCGGGGATAAATCCGCTCATCAGTGCGCCCACGAAGGTACCCAGCATCAGTACCATCTGCAGCAGGCCCAAATTTCCTCCAATCCTTTCTTGGGGGAAGAGATTGGCAATGATGGTAGCCCGAGCCACTAGAAAAAGGCTGTCCCCCAGCACATGAGCTAGCCTTACCAGCAGAACTGAGCCGAAGGAGTGGGTCCAAAGTAAGCTGACATTGAAGAAGCCTGAAAACAACACTCCCAGGTAAAGGAACGATCCCAGCGTTCTGCCCCTGGCTGAGGCGGAGTCCTCCACCAATCCATTAACCACCGACATGCCCGCGATGCCCAGGCCGATGAAAAAGAACATGTGGCCTATCTCAGTCCAAACTAAGCCGATGTTGTGTTCTAGAAAAAGGCTGAGGCAGGTCCGCTCCACACCCAGGTGGAGCGATACAAGGAAGGTCAGAGCGACCAGGATGGCCATCTCTTTGCTCGTCACATCCTGGCGGTAGTCTGCCAGTCTGAACTTCACCGGTTCTGCATCCTCCAGGAAAAAGCTAAGCAGGAGAAGCAGGCCGAGCAGGGCCAGAGCCAGGCCGAAGAGCAGGGACATGCCTCCTCTCCCCAGCAGGTGGCCGCCTGTTAAAGGGCCAAGGCCATAGCCCAGGAGGCGAAATCCATGGAAAAACCCCAGCTTGGTAGCTCGGTGTTCTTCCCCCAGGAATTTGTAGAATAAGGTTGGGTTGGCGATCAGGAATAAGGAGCTGCCAATTCCTCCCAAGAGGAAGAGGAGAAAAAGCAGCCAGAAATCGGCGGTGTACCTTAGCCCAAGGAAGAAGAGGATGGAGAGACCCAGGCCCAGAATGACCAGCTTCTTGGGGGAGAGAATGTCGGAGAATAGCCCGAAGGGGAGGGTGAGAAAGATTGGGGCAAATGAAAGGAGGGAAATCAGAAGACTAACCTGAAATTTGCTCAGTCCTACATCGGTGAGGTAAATTGGCAGATAAGCCAGAGCAAGCCAAAAGACGTACATATATCCGAAGCCTAAGAGAGCTGGAAGAAGGAGTTTTTTCACCTAGTTACTCTTGCCCGTTTGTTCGGCGCCCCTGAAATTATACCCCACCTACTCGGAATTCCAAACCCAACTGTGGTATAATGCTTCTCGGATGAGCAAGTTGGAGGGAATCCGCAGGGCGTTGATGGAGGTGCCGGAGGCAATCTGGTGGGAAGAGGAGGAACGTTTGCCTTACCATCGGCGAGCTGGTTCTTACCACCAGGTCACCTTTCGTATAGCTCCCAGAACTCCTCTCCCCAATCCTCAAAGTGTGCAAAGGTTCACCTCCGGGCTCATGCGCCAGCTTGTCCCTATAGGCCCCTTGAGCCTCTCTCGCTGCTACCAGTTCCCATCGGTGAAACGGCAGATACTTCGACTGGGAACCCTTTATTTCTGGGAGAACCTAGATGCATCGCCGATTCAGGATGAGGGCAACTCTGAAAGGTGGATCATCGTCTCCATTTACCCTTGTGAGGAGATGGCTAAGACCATCGGCTTGCGCGGGCTGGTGCAGCTTCGGGGTTTTGAATGCGCTCATCCCTGCGCCGCAGCACGGAAGTGTCTTTTCAGAAGCAGAGAAAGTTTGACTCAGGTCTTTCGAAGTTGAGCTTCAAGCTCCCGGGCTATCTTCAGCGCTCTATCGGCCAGCCCCTTCCCGATGAACCCGTAATTAACCGCCCTCTCCAGATCTGCCTCATCAGTGAGCTTAACTTGTCCCTCAGGCCACCTCACCACATCCACCTCTAGGTCAACATAGCGGATGAGGTCGGGATAAAACTCGATGGGAGTGTTTATATTGTAAAACTCACCTTTTAGATTTCCCCCTCGGTCGAAGTAAGAATGTTTTAGCACCCAGGAGCCCTCCTTGGCCCAGGTTAAAGCATAATCCCCTTCTTCCTTAGGAAGGTCTAGACCATCATATCTCCCCCTCCCCTTATACCGCCACCGCCTCAAGATAAGGCTCCTCCCTTCTCGGTCAAACCCCTCTATCCTTCCCTCCGAAAGGAGGATAACCTCTCCGTCAGGTTTGACATGCTGGATGGAAAGTATTTTACCTTTCTGATAGTGATCAAGAATCAGCCTTCTCTTCAGTTCCTGTTCTATCTCCGCCTTTCTCTCCGGACTTCGAGAAAGCTCCTGCTCTGCTCTATCCAGCTCGGCCGAGTTTATCAGCCGGAAGAGATGGTGGCCGGGAAGAGTAGGGGCAAACCTGGACCTCCACTCATCCAGTGCCTGCTTAGCCTCTGCGGGAAACTCCACTTCGATCTCCGGATAGGAAGGGAGCTTAAAGCTTTTGCCTCCCTCCCAGGCCCTCTCAAATGCCGTCAGAGCCTTGTTTCTCAGCACTACCTCCGGGAGGTTCTTCTGGATTGCCTCTAAAACTTGGTCCGCTGCTCCCTTATCCCCCCGAATCACCACACCCTGCTGGTCTTCCTTATCTCCTACCTCCACATCTTCTGCCTGGTAAGCTCTCCTCAGGCCGAACCTTCCCGCTGTAACCGGAGAGGGCCGGACTATGAGGAAACCCTCCTCCTTTAATATACCTGTCAGCGCAGTGGTGTAGATCCCTCTTATTCTGACCCGAGGCCTTTCACTCATTCCCCGTTTAAGATAACATAAATTTGAGCCTTGAGCTACTGGTTGGAGTAAGCCATGCTTCGCCTAGATGGAGCACAGAGATCTGGTTCCGGAACCATCATTCGCACTGCTGTAACTCTAGCCACCCTGAAGGGGGAGGAGCTGCATATCTGGAACATCCGGGCCAAGCGCGGCAAGCCGGGATTGCGTCCTCAGCATCTCCAGGCAATTAGGGCCTGTCAGGAGATCTGCCAAGGTGAGGTGGAGGGTGCCCGGGTGGGGTCCCGGGAGATATTTTACCGACCTGGTCAGGAGATTCGCGGAGGACACTACGAATGGAACATTGGCACAGCAGGTTCGACTACCATGCTGGCCCTGACTATTCTCCCCCTGGCCTGTTTTGCCAGTGGCCCTCTGAATTTTAGGGTCACCGGAGGGCTTTTCCAGGACTTCGCCCCCTCAGCCTTCCACACCAAATATGTCCTGCTCCCCTTGCTCCGGAGGATGGGGCTAGAGGCTGAGCTGGAGATCGAGAGGCCGGGTTATGTGCCGGAGGGAGGAGGGGTTCTCAGCGTCAGGGCCAAGCCAGCTAGGCTTAGGGCACTGAAGCTTACCGACCGTGGACAAGTAAGCCACATCCGGGGCATAGCCCTCTCCTCGCACCTCAAGGAGGCCGAGGTGAGCGAGCGAATGGCTGAGGAATGTCGACGGGTGCTTCAAAGGCAGGGGCTTGAAGCTGCTATAGAGACCCTCTACGATGACCAGGCTGCTCAGAAGGGCGCTGCCCTAGGGATCTGGGCCGAGACTACCACCGGCTGCCTCATCGGGGCAGATATGGCAGGGAGGCCAGGCAGGAGATCAGAGCAAATTGCCCGGCGGGTGGCCCAGGACTTGCTGCAAACGCTTAAAAGTGGGGCTACCGTTGATCGCTTCCTGGCTGACCAGCTCATCATCTATTGTGCCCTGGCAGAGGGAACCAGCGAGTATACCCTCCCGGAGCTAACTGACCATGTAGAGACCAACCTCTGGCTGGCGGAGGAAATCCTTGGCGCCGAGATAGAGTCCGAGGGAAACCGAGTCAGGGTCCATGGCATAGGCTTCCGCCGGAAGATTCTGTGTTAAGGAGAACAAACATGCACGGCCTTGCATTTTATGGATATTGGGCTGAGTTAGCAAAATCAAGGAGCGAGGCTTGAAAGGTCGGGCATGTGAGAGGTTCACAAACTCGCCAGGCTTGACAAGGGTAGCAAGGTTGCTGGAAAATAGAGGCATAGGAAGGCAGCCTGAAGTAATCAAAGGCTATAGGAGGTGGATATGTTAGTACGTGATGTGATGACCTCTAATGTAGTTACCATACCC
>CAZJSO010000013.1:0-21136 GCA_964548795.1 uncultured Dehalococcoidia bacterium
CTATCCTTACGCCATTCCACACAATGCTGCCATCGGTCACCTCTCCCTCCTCCACATGGAGCAGGCCAGAGATGGCCTTTAGCGTAGTTGTTTTCCCCGCACCATTGGCCCCCAGGAGAGCGATGATCTGGCCATCCCCAACCTCCATGGAGACACCATGAAGCACACGGATGACGTTGAGATAGGTCACCTCAATGTTATTTAGCTCCAGCATAACACAGATCCCTGTTGGGCTCCCCGCCCACAGGCGGGGAGCCCAACAGGCCTACTTATTTCATATACGGCGAGTAGTCTACGAAGGGGCACTCAACCCAGCCAGTAATGGCCTTGAACACTCCGCCTTTCGCCTGGAGAATCTTTACGTATTTACCACCCCGATGATCCTTCGGGTCAGTATAATCTATCGGGCCCTTCAGTCCCTCAGGGTCATAGCCCTTCACCTTCTGGATGCCCTGGTACTCCATGGCCTTCCAGCGCTCCTCCTTGGGTCCAGTGTAGAGGGCCTTCCAGCCCACGTTCTGCAGGGCCACCCGAAACATCTCGGCGACAATGAGGGCATGTGCCCAGTGGGCCAGGAAGTCGCTATTCCCCTCATATTGAGGCCAGTACTTCTTACAGTACTCCCTCACCTTGGCTGCCGCAGGGTCGTCCCAGGCTGCTATAGGCGCAACTCCGTAGATCCCTTCGGCCAGATCAGGCCCCGCCAGGTCAATGGTGGCCTTCGTCATGCTGGCAAAACCTCCAGCGATGACGACCTTTTCTGGCCACATGCCCAGGGCGTGGGCGTTCTTGATGATGACCGCGGTCGGCGCTGGTGTGCTGGCAATAAACAGGATATCGGGGTTTTTGGCCTTGATGCGGGTCAGGCTTTCCATCTCGGAGACGGTGTCCCCCCGGTGCTCCTCAAAGCCAACGTAGTCCACTCCGATACCCTTGCACCCAATTTCAAACGCCATCTTCGGCCCGTAGCCGGTGGGATTGTTAAGCCCGTGCAGGGCCACCCGCATTGGCCTGGCCTCCTTCCAGTGAGTTTCCTTGTACCATTTCAGAAAAGCTAGGTCCTGATCGCCGTAAGGTGGGCCATGCGTGTAGATGTGCTTTGGGGGGAATATATTTTTGAGCGAGCCGAAATCAACCACCCCGGGCATGCCGACCCGGTTGGCAATGCCCTGGGCGGCCATCATCATCGCGGAGGAGTGGGTAGCGAAGAGCGGTTGGCCCTCATCAATCCAGCGCTTGATCAAGGTAACCATTTTCGCGGTATCATAACCACTGTCCAGGGCTTTAACCTTAATGGGATGTCCCAGTATGCCGCCCTTTTCCTCGTTAATGTACCTAATAGCGCTTTCCTCTCCTCTCTCCATGGGGTTACACTTCTCCGCCGGGATACCGGTCCAGCAAGCCTCAGCACCCCAGGTTATCGGTTGCTCTGCTGCTTTAGGGGCTGGCTTCGGAGCTGGGGCCGGCGTAGGGCTAGGCTTTGGCGCCGGTGCCGGAGCTGGGGCCGGCGTAGGGCTAGGCTTTGGCGCCGGTGCCGGAGCTGGCGTGGGCGAAGCCGCCTTTTTCGCACAGGCAGCCGCAAAAGGCATAGCCGCCACCACCAATGCCAACAATACAATCCACACTAACATCCATCTGCTTTTCATCTTGTAGATACCTCCCTCCTTTTCTAGTTTGACAGAAGTCCGCTCATCTAATTTTGTTCCTTGACAAGGCTCTGAATTTCCCACCCCCTTTCTTTGCAACCTAATAAGGAAACGGCCAGAGACGATAAGAGAACTTAAAAAGGGTCCAACGATGGGCCAGCCCTCTCGGCTCCAGCACCAAGAATAGTACGATGATGATCCCAAACAACATCGGCCCGATGCCGGTGGTGAACCCGGATGGCAGCGTAGGGAAGGCAGACGTAAGGGCTGGCGAGAGGTATATTCCCGTTAGCTGAGCCAGAAGTCGGATGAATACCGCTCCGAAGATAGGGCCAACGGTAGTGCCCAGGCCACCGATGATTATCAGGCCGACATAGAGGATGGAATCCATAAAACTGAACCCTTCTGGAGTTATTGAGCCAGCCCAGTGCGCAAATAGTGAGCCGGCTATTCCAGCCCAGAAGCAGCCGACGAAGAAGGCCAGCAGCTTGTACGTCCAGAGGTTAACCCCCATAACCTCGGCGGCCAGGTCGTTATCACGGATGGCCACGAAAGCCCGCCCTACCCTCGTACGGGCCAGGTTCATAGAGAAGAACACCGAGATACCTGCCACAAACATGATGAGATAATACATGGTGAAGTCGTCCTTAAAGTTGAAGCCAGCGAGCGAGGCGAAGGGTACGGTCAACCCCATGGTTCCATTAGTCATCGAATCCCAGTGGTTAATAACCCAGAGGATGATAAACTGAGCAGCAATGGTGGCAATAGCCAAATAAAAGCCTTTCACCTTTAGCGAGGGAAAGCCAAAGATAAATCCAATAAACCCGGCCATAAGGCCAGCACAGATCAACCCGGCCAGGAAAGGAAAATGGTAGGTGGCGGTCAGGATTGCTGAAGTGTAGGCCCCCACGGCGATGAAGCCAGCGTGACCGATGGACAGCTGACCACAGTAACCAGTGAGTATATTCAGCCCCACGGCAGCGACTATAGTGATGCCGATTAGGTTGACCACTGCCAGCCAGGTACCGCTGCAATACAGAGGAAGTGTACCTCCCAAGGCCAGAAGAAGCAAGAACAAGGCCCAGTGAGTCTTGGTGCGCAAAACAGCCATGTCCTTGGCATAGGTGTAATTATGCGTACCTGCTGGTAACATCTTATATCCTCTCTATTCGAACTTCGCCAAATAAGCCGTAGGGTTTGATAAATAGCACGATAAGTATAATGATAAAGGGAACAACATCTCTAATCCCGGCCCAGGCAATGGCAGAGAGATAACCACCGCCAAGGCTTTCGCAGAGTCCGATGATCGGCCCGGCAACGGTAGCTCCGAGGAAGGAATCAAGCCCCCCGAGTATAACTACCGAAAAGCTTTTCAGGCCACTCTCCGCTAAACCCCACGAAACCCCGCCGATCTGAGCCAGAAGAACACCCCCAATGGCTGCCACCACCGCGGCAATCATCCAGGAGGAGGAGAAAATGCTGGTCACCGGAACGCCACAGGCCTGGACGGCAAGCTGGTCATCCGAGGTGGCCCTCATGGCGATGCCCATCTTATGGTAGTGATAGAAAAGGGTTAGCCCAGCAAATAGGACTAAAGAGACTCCCCCGGCCCAAAGATACTCCTGGGAGACCACCGCTGGGCCAATATGGATTGGCGTCATGGGGAACAGTCGAGGCAAACCAGCTACGCTGAAGGGCCAGACAAAATATATCACGCCACGAAAGAAGTAGGCCAGGCCGAGAGTCACACAGATCAAAGACAAGATAGGCTGGGCGATGAGGGGACGCATAGCGAATCTTTCGATTAGCCAGCCGAGCCCTAGAGCAAAGATGATGGTGATTGGAAGACCAATATAATAAGGGAGGCCAATCTGGGCTACCATGCCATAAGTAAACCAGGCTGAGAGCAATACCATTTCACCTAGACATAGATTGGCCACATCGCTCGATTTCCAGATCACTACGAAACCCAGAGCTATTAGCCCATAAATCAAGCCAATGCTGAGTCCTGTGACAAGGAACTGTGTAAATTGGGCCACTTAACTCCCTTCTTCCTCAATAGTTCGCACCCTGATGGTGGCAGTTACCACTCCTTTTCGGCCATCTCTGTAGGTAACCGGAGCTTCTAGCTTCACACCTTCCTTGCCGGAATACATGGCCTCAATCAAGTCCTTATATCTCTCCTCCATAAAGCCCCTTCTCAGCTTTCTGGTCCGGGTAAGCTCAGCCTCGTCGGGATCGAATTCCTTATGCAGCAGGACGAACTTCTTCACCCGGGACTCTGGCGGCAAGTAACTGTTTACCCGAATCATATCCTTCTGTACTAGGTCAGCGACTTCCCTCTTCTGGGAGAGGTCAACAAAGGTGGTGTAGGGAACCCGGTGGTCCTCAGCCCACTTCCCCACCATGGCAAAGTCTATATTTACGATAGCTGTAACGTAATCCCGATCCTCACCTCCAACCACCATGGCATCCTTGATGTAGGGGCTGAACCTCAGCCGTCCCTCAATGTATTGGGGGACGTATACAGCCCCACTCTTTAACCTCCCCATGTCCTTCATTCGATCGAGGAACACCAGGTGCCCCACTTCATTGATGTAAATGGCATCTCCGGTGTAGAACCAACCATCCTTCAGGGCCTCAGCCGTCTTTTCTGGATCGCGGTGGTACTCCTTAAATACACAGTCACTCCTGATCAGAGCTTCTCCTCTATCATCTACTCTTACCTCAACCCCAAGCGCAGGACGCCCGATAGTTTCGAAATCGTTTTCTCCTTCCCCATGGAAAGAGATAGAGCCTCCCTCAGTGCTGGCATACATCTGCCTTAGCTCAATGCCTAAAGCATTGAGCAGCTTAAAGGTATCCAAGCTCAACACGGAGCTCCCGGTGCCAGCATACTTGAGGCAGCTCAATCCGATACGATCCTTCAGCGGCCGGAGGACGGTCCACTCAGCAAATAAGTGGAGGAGCTTCCAGAACAAGTTGGGGTTCTTGCCAGCAAACTTTATATCGGCCATTTTATAAGCCACCGGTAGCATGGCACGATACCAGAACCTCTTTAGCAGGCCAGCATCCATCATGCGGACCTGAATATCGCTGACGATGCTCTCCCACTGTCGGGGGCCATACACCACGAAGCTAGGGCCAACCTCTCGAGTATCCTCAGCTATGGTCTCTGGCTCCTCAGGGAAATTCAGCCTTGCCCCACATACAAGATGAGGGACGGTGGAAAAGAAGCTATCTCCCACCCAAGGAGCTGGGAAGTTAGAGACTACCTCGTCATTTTCACTCAGGGGGAAGCGCTTAAGGAAGGACTCGGCGGTGCTTATCAAGGCTTGATGGGTGATGGCAGCTCCTTTGGGCAGGCCGGTAGTTCCTGAGGTGTAATAGATAAAGGCCGGCTCATCCCCTTTCCCCTTATCTACCAGCTCCTCAAAGAGGCCGGGATGTGTTCGTTCATATTCTTTCCCCAGCTCCATCACCTTCGCAAAGCTGACGATAATGGGGTCATCGTAGTGGGCCAACCCCTTGGGATCCCAATAAATGACCTTCTGTAAGAGGGGAAGCTCATCTTTTATCTGCAGGAACTTATCGGTTTGCTCTTGGTCATTTACTATGGCAAACTTTGACTCCGAGTGCTCGGCAATGTATTTGACTTCGGAGGGAATGGAATCCACAAAGATCCCGGTGGGGATGCCTCCGGCCGCCTGCACCGCAAACTCGCCCCAGAACCATTCAGGCTCATTGTCGCCAATAATACAGACCTTATCCCCCCTCTCCAGGCCCAAACTTATCAGCCCCAGACAAAAATACTTTACCCTCTCGTAATAATCTCTCCAAGTGTACCTTTGCCAGATGCCGAAGTCCTTCATGGCCATAGCTGTGCGGCTAGGCCATCTCTCATAATTGCGCCTAATAAGCTTTGGAAGCGTATCTACTTCTGCCATCTTACCACCCCCTTCCCCCTGTCAGCCCCAGTGCTCAGTATGCCTGCCCCAAGTAAGCTTTAATCACCTCAGGGTTGGTTCGGATCTCATCTGGTGTCCCTTCAGCGATCTTACGACCAAAGTCGAGCACCACGATGCGGTCAGCTAAATCCATAACTACTCCCATATCATGCTCGATGAGCACGATACACCTCACCCCATCTCTTAGGACAGGTATATCCGGGTAGGTCTCTCCCTGGCCCTCGAAGACATCGATGATGAACCGGGCGATGTCCTCCTTCTCCTCCAAATTCATCCCCGCCATCGGCTCGTCTAAGAGCAGCGCCTTGGGCTCCAGCGCCAGCGCCCGACCCAGTTCAACGCGTTTGCGCAACCCATATGGCAAGAGGCCAACAATTTTCTTCCGGATAGGCTCTATTTCTAGGAAGTCAATGATGGCCTCGACTATTTTGCGGTGCTCGATCTCCTCCCGATGGGCCCAGCCAAAGTATAGACTGCTGGTAAGGAAATTCTGCTTCATCAGCACATGCCGGCCGGCCATGATGTTGTCCTGAGTGGTAAGGCCGGTGAACAATTCGATGTTCTGGAAGGTGCGAGCTATGCCTAATCCTGCTATCTTGTCTGGACGCCAGCGAGTAATCCGCTGTCCCTCGAAGTAAATCTCCCCTTCCTGAGGTTTATAAAACCCACTGATGCAGTTAAGCAAACACGTCTTCCCAGCCCCATTTGGCCCGATAATGGCCAAAATCTCATTTTCACGGATATCAACAGTCACATCGACGAGCGCATCGACGCCTCCAAAGCTGAGAGAAAGATCTTCGACCTTGATCTTCAGCTGATTTATGCTCTCCGACATCGTAGTTTCACTCATTCTAGCCTGATTGGTAAACCCTGTCAAGCGTGCGACTTCGCCTAATTTCCTTCGCCCCGAGCGAGGCTGGAAATAGCGGCTAGGGCAGACTTCATCATCTCTCGATCCTTTGAAACGATGAGGAGTATGCCATGATCCCTTCTCTTAACCCAGAAGTATTCTCCATGAGCTAGCCATAGGTCGTCGGACTCTAGCCTACCATCGTTCCCTTGCAGCATCTTTAAGAAGGCCTCATAGAACTGAGCTGCGTCATCGTTAGAGTCCCATAAGGTTTGCCAGGTAAAAAGATAGGACTTCGGGGACTCGTAGTAGGTGAGGCTGTCACCTCCCCACCCCTGAGCTGCTGCAGCGGCCTTTAGTTCAGTAAGTTTGGCCCTTAGCATCACCCGAATGAAGTACTCACCAAGCCTGTCGCTCCTTCGCCTTCGCCAATTAGGGATATTCAAAGGTAGGGGTTTGATCCTGCTTGGGCCTTCACCGGCGAAATATTTTTGAGGGTCTATGATTTGTTCTGTGCTTTCCGGGGGATGAGCATAGGCCTGGTTTACTTCCTGCCAGCCACCCTTCCTATATAACGCCGAGACAAAGGCCTCTCCATACTTATAGGGGAAGTAGAAGAGCCGGGCGACAGCCGGTGGCATCTGAGGACTGGGTGGGGTTGTTTGTAAGGCACTGGGCAGCGGCTCAATCTCTGGAGCTGGCTCCTGAGCGATCTCCTCTAGATATTTCGTGCGGGTGAAGTCGGCATCCCCCTCTACCAGAGCCGACCAGGCCTTGTCTCCGTCATACGTGGGCCTTTGAACAGTCTTAAAATGCTTGCCCTGAAGGAGATGCACCACCTCGTGAGCCATGGTTTTCCTCATCTCTCTGCCATCCAGCCGACCAAGGTTTTCTAGCACGAAGTAGATCTTCCCCTCTGATTTGGCCATCAGATAGGATCTAGGCCACTTAGCATAGAGCCTTGCCAGACTAAACTCTTGCGGAAGAACGAACAACGACTTCCAGATGCGGTCATTAATTTCTATTTTTCGAAGGTTTTGCTTAACATACTCTCGTCCCCATCTTTCCTCAGCCCAGTCTGCCGTCACTACTCTGAATTGAACTTGCTTGGGTGGGGAAAGTTGTCTAACCTGGCTGACGCCGACCAGCGTTTTGTGCAGTAGTGTTCCCACCTTCTGCCAGTACTCCGGGTTTTGCTCCCTCAGATCGTGGCTAATCGGCTTTTCTTGGGAGGGGGTGGTGGTTACTGAGTTGGAAGCAGGTATATTCGGGTGAGCGCAGCCTAGGAAAAGCAGCAGGCCAATAGCTATAATAAATATAATGCAGCTTCGCCTCATTGAAGGTCATCCATGAGCTACACTCATACCGTACATGAATCAGTGATCCGAGGTAGGCCCATTTTAGCGCCGGAGTGAGTTTTTGTCCAGCGCTGAGGGGCAGCGGCTTTTTGAGTCAGCTCTCGGTCGCACTGGTTGCAAAGCATAGGACTTGGGTTTATACTTTAAAAGACGGCTACAGAACCGGTTATCGTATCCTCGGCTGGAATTCCTCGGATTTTCCTCCAGGTAGATGGCCAAGCCTGAGCCGACTCCTAAAGGAAGGAGGAGTAGAATGAACATCTATGTCGGCAATCTGTCAAGCGAGCTCAGCGAGCAGGAACTGCGTGAGACGTTTGAAGCCTTTGGAGAAGTCAGCTCGGTGCGCATTATTAAAGACAGGCATAGTGGACAGCCTAGGGGTTTTGGATTTGTGGAGATGGATTCAAAGGAGCAAGCCCAAGCCGCCATCGCAGGGCTTAATGGCAAAGAACTGAAAGAACGCATCCTTGTGGTCAATGAAGCACGCCCTCGCTCTGATGATAGAAAGGGGCGGGGATCCTATGGCTATCGAGGCCACAGAAGATATTAAGCGGGCAACTGCTTGCCCCTAAACCTCATCTTTGCCCTCGTTCGCTATCTCCCATATTTGAGCTTGGCGAGTAGCAGGCTGGTCATCAATGCCAAGGCCAGGGAGTTCCAGAAGATGACCGGAAAAAGGCTTAGGGCGATGCCATAGGCTATCCAGCAACTTAGGCCAAATAGCAGCAAGACGGTGAATGGCAGGCTGATTTCACGGGCGCTCCTGAGCTTATAGACTCTTATGACCTGTGGGATTAATCCCAAGGTCATAGCAGCCCCACCTATAAATCCCACGATGTTCACTAGTGACAAGTAATTGCTCTCTTTTCGGGCTGAAAGTGACCAGTCGAGAAGCCTCTAAAGTGCGAGGGCAATAGCGCCTATTTGGTCTGAGAGAGTCTATCCTCTTGAAGATACAGCCGGCCGTCTTCGAGCTGCTGGACAACCTGAGCCTTTATAAGCATGCTGAGTGCGTAGCCTTTGTAGTCTCGCCCCCTGAACAAAGTCGACATGACGCTTCTCTGCTGCTCGAAGCCAAGCTGCTCAGGAGTCTTCGCTGTTGAAGGGTGCATAGCATTGTGCTCTCGAAATATCTCAACCACCTGCCGTACTGCTCTTCGCATCCTCCATTGAGGAAGTATGAAAAAACCGATTATGAAAACTAAAATAAGTATGACTATAAAAAGGCTGTTTTCCATGGCTAATCAAGTCTACGCTATGCCTCAGGATGAGTCAAGACCGGCATGGCCTACTTCTTCCTGGCAGTCAGGGTGGGAATCTCCCAGGGAGGCGCTTGTGACAATGAGGACAATGGCCCTCTTCAAGGTTGCATTGAGTAATATCGAAAACATGCCTCTGGATGAGGAGTTCGCCGCACTCGGAGCAGTAGGTGTTCTCCCCTGGATGTCCCGGAACGTTGCCTAGGTAGACGTATTTCAGGCCCTCCTGCTGCCCTATTCTACGAGCCCTCTCCAGGGTAGCTATTGGTGTGGGCTCAAGGTGCGATAATTCTAGTTGGGGGAAAAAGCGAGTCACGTGCCAGGGCGTATATTCCCCCAACTCCTTTCTTATCCAAGAGGCAATTCTCACTAGCTCATCCTCGGCGTCATTATAGCCTGGAATCACGTTGGTCACCACCTCCACCCACATCCCCCATTTTCCCTTGGCTCGCTTGGTCACCTCTAGAATTCCAGTAAAATCCTCAATGTGCGCCAGGTGGTGATAAGTCTCCTGGGAGAAACCCTTCAGATCTACCCGGAAGACATCCAGGTAAGGCCCGATGAGATCCAGGGCCTCCGGGGTGATATACCCATTGGTCACATAATTGGTAAGAAGCCCCTGTTCCTTCGCCAGGCGAGCTCCATCCAGGGTATACTCCAGCCAGATAGTGGGTTCGTTAAAGGTCCAAGAAAGGCCCAGGCAACCATGCTTGTGAGCCAGCTCAACCAGTTTTTCCGGTGAGAAAAATTTAGTCTCTTGAAAAGTTTGTCCTGGGGAGGCGTGGGAAATCTCCCAGTTCTGGCAGCCGGGGCAGCGAAAATTGCAACCCAGGGTGCCCAACGAGAGCCACTGACTTCCAGGGTAGAAATGGAATACCGGCTTCTTCTCAATGGGATTAATGGACATGGAGGATACCTCACCATAGATTAGCGTGAAAAGTCGCCCTTCCTCATTTACTCTAGTTCCACAGTATCCTCTCTCCCCTGGGCCGATGATACAGCGTCGCTGGCAAGTATGACACCTGACTCTCCCCCCAGGTAGGGTCTCAGAGAGTAAAGCTTCCTTCATTGACCAAGCTCACCCTGCCTCTTTGATCAACCTTTCCAATTCCTTCCTCATACGTTGCCAGTGAGTTCCCCGCCAGTATATCCGTTGGCAGGAGGGACATTGCATGTAGTGAGTCTGCGTCTGGAAGACATACGGAGGCACCAGACCCTTAACTTCGCTTCTCCCCCGGGGAATAAGAGGCTGATTGCACTCGGGGCAGAGGGAGAAGGGATTAGAAACTTTTAGATTTAAGAGTTGTACCACCTGCTGAAGCTGTTCCCGCACCTTACTTGAGCGAATAAGCAACAACCTGAGTTGTCCCGTAAAGGCTAGTCCCCGACGCAAGATGCGTGTATCCTTGGTCAGTAGCACCCTTTTCTCTCTCACCGCAATGCGGATAAGCTCGTCATCATCCAGGTCATTCTGAAATAGGGTATCATAGCCCAGGATACGGAGCCACTTGGCCAGCCGGCCCACATTGACATCGGCAATAAACCTCAGCTCCATATTGCTTCCCACACGAATATCTTAACACAACACGAATTCCAAGCGCCAGGTAGCTTGACTTTTGGCTGACCTTGCAGTAGATTCTAAATGGCGGGCTTGCAAGGTACAGATGGCACTAGCTACTATTCCTGAAGCGATAGAGGATATCCGGCAAGGTAAGTTCGTTATCCTGGTAGATGATGAGAACCGGGAAAATGAGGGTGACCTTTGCATTGCTGCGGAGAAGGTAACGCCGGACTCCGTAAACTTCATGGCAAAGCATGCCCGGGGACTGATCTGCCTGGCCATTATCGGTAAGCGGCTAGATGAACTTGGCTTGCCTCTGATGGCCCGAGAGAATACCTCGCCTCATGGCACTGCCTTCACTGTCTCTGTGGATGCGAAGTACAATGTAACCACTGGCATCTCCGCCCATGACCGGGCGACCACCATAAGAGCCATCGTTGACCCAAACACCAAGCCAGATGATTTAGTTTACCCCGGTCACATGTTTCCCTTGCGAGCCAGAGATGGTGGAGTACTGGTGCGTGCAGGGCACACGGAGGCAGCGGTGGACTTATGCCGACTGGCTGGACTTTACCCCGCCGGCGTCATCTGTGAAATCATGAACGAGGATGGCAGTATGGCTCGGATGCCTCAGCTAGAACAGATGGCCAGCCAGTTTGACATTAAGGTCATAAGTGTCGCTGACCTTATTGCTTATCGGCGGCGACATGAAAAGCTGGTGCGGAAGGTAGCTGAGGCCAGGCTGCCCACCAGGTATGGTGAGTTCAGGGTTATGGCTTATAGGAGTGAAATAGACCCCGATGAGCATCTGGCCCTGGTCAAGGGCGAGATAGATGGTGAGGAGCCGATACTGGTTCGGGTACACAGCCAGTGCACCACCGGAGACGTCTTTGGTAGTCTGAGGTGTGACTGTGGACAGCAGCTTGACCTGGCAATGAAAGCCATCGCCGCTGAGGGCAGAGGAGTCTTTCTCTATATGCGGCAAGAGGGAAGAGGCATAGGCCTACATAATAAAGTTAAGGCCTATGCTCTTCAAGATGAGGGACTGGACACCGTGGAGGCCAATGAAAGGCTAGGATTCCCACCTGACCTGCGGGATTATGGTATTGGAGCCCAGATCTTGGCTGATCTCGGGGTCAGGAAGATGAGGCTCTTGACTAATAATCCTAAGAAAGTTATTGGACTAGCCGGGTATGGGCTGGAGATAGTAGAAACTGTGCCCATTGTAGCTACACCGAACCCGGAGAACTTCCACTATCTGGAAACCAAGCAGAAGAAGCTGGGGCATGTCTTGAATTTAGATAAAGTTGAAGGAGAGGAAAATTATGGGAAAAGTATATGAGGGGAAGCTGCTCGGAGAGGGGTTGCGGTTCGGGGTGGTAGTTTCCAGGTTCAACGACTTCATCACCAAGAGGCTTCTTGAAGGAGCTCAAGATGCACTTCTACGTCACGGAGTAAGGGAAGAAGATATCGAGGTCGCCTGGACGCCAGGAGCTTTTGAAATCCCTCTAGTAGCCAAGAAGCTGGCTGCTACCTCAAAGTACCACGCCGTTATATCCCTGGGTGCGGTGATCCGTGGTGGGACGCCACATTTCGAATATATCGCCTCCGAGGTGACCAAGGGAATAGCTAGGGTAACCTTGGACACCGCTGTGCCAGTTATCTACGGGGTGATCACCGCCGATACCCTAGAAGAGGCCATTGAGCGGGCAGGAACAAAAATGGGGAACACAGGCTTCAAAGCGGCGGAAACCGCTCTCGAAATGGCTAACCTGGTCCGGTCTCTGGAAGGCTCTACTCGATAACCTTAAAAACTCGATCGCCTTTCCTCACCCGGTCAGGGACTTTGATTCCCACTGCATCTCCCGCTTTGGCCTCCTGCACGTTCACATTCTGGATCTGCATTGATTCGATTACCAACTCCATATCGGTGGTATGTCCCTGAATATGGATCTTGTCCCCTACCTGCAGCGGAGCAATCAAGTCTATTCCAGCTACTACCGGCTTAGCGAAAAAGTTACTTACCACCCCGACTTCTACTTCCGGCATCTAAAACCTCCTTTGAAATTAAGGCTGACTTTGTGGGGCACATTATAGCGCAACCAGATTCTCTGGTCAAGCTAGTGTGCTGGTAAGCCTCATCCTACCTTCAGCAGCACGGATTGTGGTGCAATCCGTAGCCTTGACAGCGCCACACCGGCTGAGGTAGCATCTAGTGGGCGGTTCCACGTGGATAGGCTGGGTGTTTTCGATATGACTTCCACCGCTGTCTTAGTCCCTGCAAGCCGAGCGTGCTGCCGCTTCCCCATCCCTTATCTCCTAGAAGGAGCATCTCGTGGCTAGGTTCTCTCTTATTCCCAGAGAAACTAAATTCTTTGACCTGTTCGAGGCCATGGCTGCTCTTCTGGTCACCGCCGCCAGCGAGATGCTCAACCTTCTGACCTACTATGACCATGTGCCTACTAGGGTGGCTCGGATTAAGAATTTAGAGCATGAGGCTGACGAAGCCACCCATAAGATTATAGCTGAGTTGCACACCACCTTTGTTACTCCACTGGATAGGGAAGATATTACGCTCTTGGCGCACAGCTTAGATGACATTATGGATTTTATAGACGGTGCTGCCAATGCCCTTTCCCTTTATCACATTCCCCAGCCGACTGAGCAGGCTCGGGAGCTTGCCCGCATCTTGGCAGCCGAGATAGATGAGATTAGCCAGGCCTTGCCTCAACTACGTCGCCGCAGTCAGATGAAGGGCATTCTGGATCACTGTGTTGAGATTAATCGGCTGGAAAACGAGGCCGACCAAGTTATTCGGGATGCCCTGGCAGAGCTATTTGACAAGGGGTCCTCCGCGGCCGACATCATAAAGTGGCGTGAGATCTACGAGCACTTGGAGAATGCTGCGGACCGAGGTGAGGATGTAGCCAACGTTTTGGAAGGTATAGTGCTCAAGCATGCCTGAGTCGTTCTTGCTGCTGGTCATCCTCATCGTGATTTCCCTTGCTTTCGGCGTCGCCAACGGATTCAACGATGCTGCCAATGCCATTGCCACTGTTATTAGCACCCGTGTCCTCTCACCCCGTATCGCCATTATCATGGCTGCCGTACTCAACCTTGCTGGCGCGCTTACCGGCATTAAGGTAGCAGAGACCATAGGCAAGGGAATCCTTATCCCCCAAGCGATAACCTTGGGGACGGTACTCGCCGGAGCATTAGCAGCGGTAATCTGGGCAGTTATCGCCACCCGCTATGGGATGCCGATAAGTGTGACTCACTCCTTGGTGGCCGGCCTCGCCGGAGCGGGGATAGCCAGTGGAGGTATTAGCGTGGTTGTTTGGAGGATATTGCTTGGCAAGGTGCTCAGCGCTGTAGTGTGGGCCCCTCTCTTAGGCTTTGTCGGTGGGTTCAGCCTTATGGCCGGGCTACTATGGCTAGTTTACAAGACTGCCCCTGAGCGGGTGCGTACCCTCTTCAGCCACCTCCAGATTCTCTCTTCTGCTTTCATGGCCTACAGCCATGGCAAGAATGATGGTCAGATGCCCATGGGATTAATTGCCCTCTCACTAATGCTCTATTACCATTGGGAAGAATTCCATGTGCCTTGGCCAGTAGTGATCATTTCAGCAGCAGCCATCAGCTCGGGCACCGCCGTCGGAGGCTGGCGGGTCATCCGCACCCTAGGCCTCCGCATAACTACCCTTCGCCCGATCCATGGGTTTGTGGCTCAAGCCTCTGCCGCTACCGTTATTGAAGTGGCCTCAAACTTTGGCATCCCGGTGAGCACCACTCACTGCATCTCGGGCTCAGTCATGGGGGTAGGTGCTACCAGACGCCTCTCGGCTGTCCGTTGGGGGATAGCGGGCAATATCGTCACCGCCTGGGTACTCACCTTCCCCATCTGCGCTGCCCTGGGCTGGGCAATTACCAAGGCAGTGCATCTGGTGGTCTAGAGAAGATATTCGCCTGAGATAAGGCCATGCTAGTGTGCCGTTATCGCATTCGTCTCAGATAAAAGTACTGAAGACCCGGATTCGAATTCGCTGCTTACTCACACAAACTTTGGGGAGGTCTTCTTGAGGGTGGTACTTCATATATGTTGTGGAGTATGCGCCGCCAGCGTAGTGGAGAGGCTGCTTCAGGAAGGACAGGAGGTTGTTGGATTCTTCTTTAATCCTAACATTCATCCCTCGGAGGAGTATGAAAGGAGGCTTGAGGTAGCTCGCCAGGTAGCAGAGAGGCTCGACTTTCCCTTGGAGGTGGGTCCCTATCAACCCAAGGAGTGGCTCCAAGAGGTCCTGCCGTTTCGAAATGAGCCTGAGGGAGGGGAAAGATGCCGAGTTTGCTTCCGCTTGAGACTGGCTGAGACCTACCGCCGGTTATCCGAGCTAGGCGGGGAGGTCTTCACTACTACCTTGACTGTGAGCCCCCACAAGTCTGCCCAGATTATTAACCAAGTAGGCCGGGAAATCGGTGGAGAACGCTTCCTGGAGAGAGACTTTAAGAAGAGGGATGGATTTAAACGCTCAATCGAGCTGGCCAAGCAGTGGGGACTTTACCGTCAAAATTACTGTGGTTGCATCTATAGCTTAAAGGAGAGGAAGCGGAGAGATGAGCGCTGGAAAGCAAGGATGTAACGTCCAGCGAAATAAGGCGAGCTATAGCTGTACCTACGGATCGTGTGACTGGCAATGGAATAAAGGTCTCCATGCCCTTGCCAAGCTCAAGCTTGGCCGGTAAACTTTATATGGCCAAGGCCGCTAATTCTGGAAGCAAAAAGTGGATTATCAAGCTGCAGTCGACTGGATTCTAGGTTTTGCCGACTACGAGCGTTGTCCTGGGTTTGCCTATGCCTCCAGGTTTGACCTCCGACGGATGGAGGAGCTTCTAAAGAGGTTAGGGGAGCCTCATCTTAAGCCGAGAGCTGTCCATATCGCTGGCACCAAAGGCAAGGGCAGCACTGGAGCCATGATCGCCTCCGGGCTTAGGGCCGCTGGGTTCAAGGTGGGCTTTTATACCTCCCCTCATCTCCACACCATTCGGGAAAGGATATGCTTCAATGGGCAGCCAATCACGGAGAGCGACTTCGCCCAACTTGCCGCTAAGCTAAAGCCCGTAGTTGATGAAGTAAACAGAGGTGCCTTTGGCCAACTCACCACTTTCGAAGTTCTCACCGCTTTGGGTTTCCTTTATTTCCAAGAAGCAGAGGCTGACTTCCAGGTAATCGAAGTTGGGCTAGGAGGTAGGCTTGATGCTACTAACGTAGTCTGTCCTGAAATATGCCTCATCACCTCTATAAGCCGAGACCATACCCAAGTCCTCGGCGATACTCTGCCCCAAATAGCCACAGAAAAGGCAGGCATTATTAAGACGGGCGCTCTGACTATAAGTGCCCCCCAGAGGCCTGAAGTGTCCGAGGTAATCGAGAAATTCTGTGCGCAGAAGGGCTCCCCGCTACTTAAAGTGGGAGAGCAGGTCACCTGGCAGGAATTGGAGATAAGCTCCTTTTCACAATCGCTGGAGGTTGAAGGTGTGAAGGATAGCTATAAACTCTCTATTCCTTTGCTTGGGAGGCACCAGCTCGAGAATGCGGCGACGGCTATTGCCGCTCTGGAAGCTCTTGGCCTGTCTCCAGACACTATTAGCTCTGGCCTGTCCCGGGTGAGCTGGCCGGGAAGGCTGGAGGTTTTAGCTCAAGAACCCTGGCTAGTTGTCGACGGAGCTCACAATGCTGACTCAGCAGCTAAACTTCGGGAAGCCCTAAAGCGTCATTTCCATTTTGTCCGGGCAGCCCTCATTTTTGCTGCTTCGTGGGACAAGGACATCTCCGGGGCTGCGGCTGAGCTAGCGCCCTTCTTCGAACTGGTCGTTATGACTCGCTCCCATCATCCCCGGGCAGCAGACCCTCTGAAACTAGCCCCTGAATTTGAGAAGTACGCTGTTCCGGTAGAAGTCACCGAGAATGCGGCACAAGCATTGGCTAAGGCCCGGGCTCAGGTGGGAAAGGAGGATCTTATCTGCGTCACTGGCTCCCTGTTTATTGCTGCTGAGGCAAGAGGACTGGTCAAAGGCCTACCAGTGGAGTATTATCCCTTGCAAAAACCAGCTGCAGTACGAGGAAAATTTGCTACCAGCTAAGAACGGGGGAATTCATGCGCCATAAAGATACTGCTAAAAGACATCGTGTGGTAATCACTGGGATGGGTGCGGTGACCCCTTTAGGCATTGGGGTTGAGAAATACTGGAAGGGGCTCATCGAGGGAAAATCTGGCATCGGGCCAACCACTATTTGCGACTGTTCAGGGCTTAGTTGCAAAGTATCTGGCCAAGTGAAGGAGTTTAACCCGCTAGACTTCATGCCTCGCAAGGAGGTACGACACACAGGACGCTTTAGTCAATTCGCTGTGGCCGCAGCCAGGATGGCGATTGAGAGTGCTAAACTTGACCTCGCGAAGGAGAACCAGGAGAAGCTGGGCGTTCTCTTGGGAAATGGGATTGGTGGCTTGCCAGAGAACGAACAGGGGCACCACGTGCTCTTCACTAAGGGAGGAATGAAGGTTAATCCCTTTTTCATGCCCATAATCCTACCCAACATGGCTGCCGGGCAGGTAAGCATCGCCTTCGGACTTAAAGGCTACACCTCCACTGTGACCACTGCCTGTGCTGCCGGTACCCAAGCCATTGGAGAGGCAGCGGAGGTGATTCGAAGAGGCAAGGCTGAGGTGATGCTCGCTGGCGGAACTGAAGCGGGCCTAACCCCTATCGGCATAGCAGGCTTCGCAGTGATGAGAGCGCTGACTACTCGTAATGAGCAACCAACAAAGGCCAGCCGTCCCTTCGATGCTGAGCACGATGGCTTCGTTCCCGCTGAGGGGTCAGGAATTCTGGTACTGGAAAGCTTAGAGCATGCCCTGCGCCGGGAGGCTAATATCCTGGCAGAGATAACCGGTTTCGGCGTTTCCTCCGATGCCTATCATCCGGTGCAGATTGATAGCGAAGGGGCGATGAGGGCCATGAGGTGGGCCCTAGAGGATGCAGGTTTAACTCCTCAACAGGTTGATTACATCAATGCCCACGGGACTTCCACGCCGCTAAACGACGTTGCCGAAACTCAAGCAATTAAAAAACTCTTTGGCGAATATGCCTACAATGTCCCCATCAGTTCCACCAAGTCCATGATTGGGCATCTGCTGGGAGGGGCAGGAGGGGTAGAGGCCATCGTCTGTGTCAAGACAATTCTTACGGGGCTCATCCACCCCACAATCAATCTCGAGCACCCTGATCCTGAGTGTGATCTCGATTATGTCCCCCACGCCGCCCGGAGGAAGGATGTAAGGGTTGTCCTGTCCAACAGCTTCGGCTTTGGGGGACAAAACGCCTGCTTAGTTTTCCAAAGATTTGAAGAGCAAAGGGATCGAGACTCAGGCTAAGCCAGGCTACAAGTCAAAGGAAGACCGCGCCTCTTCCGGAAGCATCTCACCTAAGATCTTCTGTAAAGCCATCACATGGCTGCAGGTTTTCCAGGTGGAGAAAAAATTGCAAGTGCAATTCCAATCACCGTCTCCATACTTAGTAATGTAAGAACCATGCTCCCCCCGGAACTGGACAGTAAGCTGCGAGACGGTAATTCGCTCTCGCTCCTGGGCGTAACGCTTGGCCTTTTCGATCTTGCCAATCAGACTAGAACGCATTTCCTCCTTTCCTTTAGCTTGCCACTATGTTTATTAGCTTGCTGGGCACGTAGATCGTTCTCAAAACCCTCTTCTCATTCAGATAGTACTTAACCCTCTCACGATTTAAAGCCAACTCGACCACCTCGTCTTCGGCAACGGAAACTGGTAAGGTAACTTTATCCCGCACCTTACCATTGATTTGGATTACCAGTGTAAACGCCTCATCCTTAGCTAACTCCTCATCCCAGGTAGGGAATTTCTGATTATGGATGCTGTAAGGATGGCCAGTTCTCGTCCAGAGTTCCTCAGCCAGGTGAGGTGCGATAGGGGCAAGGAGAAGGAGCAAGGAATCAATGGCCTCTTGCCAAGCAGGGGAACTGACAGACCTGGAGGATTTCAGCCCTGCCAGATAATTGGTAAATTCCATAAGGGCGGCCAACCCAGTATTAAACCGGAACTTCTCCATGTCCTGGTTTACTTTCTTGATCGTCTTATGGGTAAAGCGGCGCAGCTCTCTCTCCTCCGATTCAAGCATAGGGGCTAAGCCATCCTTCCCCTCTTCCAGCACTAAACTCCAGATTCGATTATACCAGCGGAAGATACCTACCAAACCTTTGGGATCCCATTCACCTCCCTGCTCCCAAGGGCCAATGAACATGAGGTAAGCTCGTACCGCATCTGCCCCGTACTTCTCCACGTACTCATCCGGGTTGATAACATTTCCCCGCGATTTGCTCATCTTCTGCCTTCCCATGATTATCGTGCCTTGATTAAAGAGGCGGATAAAGGGCTCGTCGAAGCTCAGCAGCCCTATGTCTCTGAGGGCTTTGATGAAGAAGCGAGCATAAAAAAGATGCATTGTAGCATGCTCCACCCCGCCGGTGTAGAGGTCAACTGGGAGCCAGTACCTCACCTTTTCCGGGTCAAAAGGCCCCTTGTCATATCCAGGGCTGGTATAGCGGAGGAAATACCAGTTAGAGCACATGAAAGTGTCCATGGTGTCTGTCTCCCGCTTAGCTTCGCCGCCGCAGCGCGGGCAAGCAGTGTTGACAAAATCCTCACAATACTTTAGTGGCGATTCACCGGTGGGGCGGAATTCAGCATCTTCGGGAAGAAGCACCGGCAAGTCTTCCTCGGGAATAGGCACTATGCCACATCGGGGGCAATAAACTATGGGAATGGGGCAGCCCCAGTACCTTTGACGGGAGATCAGCCAGTCTCGCAGCCTGTAGCTCACCGCTTTTCTTCCCCAGCCCTTCCTCTCCAGAAAGGAAACGACCTCCTCCTTGCCCTCCTCGCTGGGCAGGCCGGAGAACTCACCCGAGCCCACCATCAGCCCACATCCTTCATAGGCCTCTTCTAGTTCTTCACCCTGCCAGCCTTCCGGGGCAATAACCACCTTTATAGGAAGGCCATATTTCTTGGCGAACTCAAAGTCACGCTGGTCGTGAGCTGGAACCCCCATCACTGCCCCTGTACCATAGGTGGGAAGCACATAGTCGGCGATCCAGACTGGCACCCTCTCTCCATTCACTCGATTTTTAACATAGGCTCCAATGAAGACCCCGGTCTTCTCACGCTCAGTGGAGAGCCTTTCGATCTCCGGCCGACGGCGAGTCAGCTCAACATACTCGGCCACCGCAGGAGCACATTCCGGCGCGGTAAGCTTCGAGACCAGCGGATGCTCCGGAGCCAACACCATGAAGGTAACCCCGAAGATCGTGTCTGGACGGGTGGTGAATACCCTTATCTCCTTCTCCTCCAGTTCGTATTCCCCAATATCAAAGGATATCTCAGCCCCCTCGCTTTTCCCCACCCAGTTACGCTGCATTATTTTCACCCGCTCAGGCCAATCGAGCCCTTCATGGCTTAGGAGTTCATCAGCATATTTAGTAATGCGGAAAAACCACTGCTCTAAATCCCTTTTGGTAACTGTAGTCCCGCATCGTTCACATCTCCCTTCGGGAGTAACCTGCTCATTGGCCAGCACGGTCTGGCAGCGGGGGCAGAAGTTTACCGGTGCCTTGGCTCGGTAGGCTAGTCCAGCCTCATAGAGCTTGAGGAAGAACCATTGAGTCCATTTATAATATTCTGGAAGACAGCTAACCACCTCTCGATCCCAGTCATAAATCGCCCCAATGCTGCGAAGCTGGTGACGCATGTGTTCGACGTTCTGCATCGTCCAGACGTAAGGATGAATGCCGTGTTGGATAGCGGCGTTCTCGGCCGGGAGGCCAAAGGCATCAAAGCCCATTGGATGAAGTACGTTGTAGCCCTTCATGCGCATAAAGCGGGCATGGACATCGGAGGGAGCCATGGCATACCAGTGGCCGATGTGAAGATCTCCCGAGGTATAGGGAAACATGGTGAGAGCATACCATTTAGGACGGGGGCTATCTTCACCGACCTTATAAAGCTGGTCAGCTTCCCACTTCTTTTGCCACTTCTTCTCGATCTCCGGGGGGTTATATTTTTCCATCACCATATTATAGCTGGTAGAAGAAGGCTGGAAAAGGCCTCATTTCAGGCAGGACTCGCTTGAGGAAACCCCCCTTGTCCTGGCCTTATCTCTTCATCCCCTTAATTATCGCCCCGGTAATAAAGCCTTTACTTACTTCGGCCTGAGCCTCCTTCAACCATTCTTCGTAGCCCAACTCTTTTATTTGGGCCAGGTTTTTGAGGTTCCACTTCCGATATCTCTCCGAAATCCAGTCAAGCTTCCGACAAGGGAACTCGGGACAATCAGCGCAGCTTAATATACCTTTTTTCTGACAGCACCTGCGGATGCTGCAGAACGGGTTGCCCCCACCCGCCCCACAAC
>CAZJSO010000014.1:0-18810 GCA_964548795.1 uncultured Dehalococcoidia bacterium
CAATGGAACTTACCTCAAATACGTCAATGGGTTATCGAACCAGGAGTTACCTTAGGACTTCTTATTTTGCTATAATGGCCAGGAGAGTTTTCCCTGACTTCATGATAGGGAGCAACTTCGCCCTGGATTATTTACTGTTTATCTTCGGCGGGTCGCTTGGTATATTGCAGCTTGCCGCAGCTCAAGCCAGACTCAAGGGGCTCTCCTTCTTTCGAAGTCGGGCTCTCACTCGTCTTCTCGGCTTTCTCGTTCTCGCTGCAACCTACATCTGGTTTTTCTCCACAGCCAATCTTCACGAGCGTCATGCGGGTCTTGAAGGTTCCCAGCAGCTTGGTTTCTTCCTGCTAGGTGCTCTTTGCGCCATCCTTTTTACCTTTCTTGTTCCTTCGCTGGTCAACCTGGGGAAGGCCGAAGCCAAAGGCCAAGCATCAGAGGGGCTGGAAGGCTTTAGGGAGCTGACTCTTCTTCAGGTAATCCACAGGCTAAAGAGAGGGAAAAAGTGATTCCTCCTGACGGGCCTTTATCTTGCTGGCTTACCGGGCTAGCTGGCAAATTCCCTGTGCTGGATCATACAATGACGCTATTTGTTTGCGACTTTTTTGTCCCGGTAAGCCTGAGCCTGATCCTACTCTTCTTCTGGTTTGGCACTGGCGATCGAATTCAGCGGGAGAGGAATCAACACGGGGCAGTAAACGCTTCCGTTTCTCTGGGGATTGCTAACCTTGTAGTTTGGTTGTTGAACCATGTCGTTGAACTCAACCCCTGGCCCCGCCCCTTTCAGGTTTACCCCAGTGCTCATCTGGCGGCGCAGATCGTTTTCTACTATCCCCATGACCCTTCCTTCCCGGCCAATGCGGCTGCCACTACTTTTGCTGCCGCTGCTGGTATGTGGTTTTATAACCGCAGGGCTTCACTTCCGCTATTCCTGCTTGCCTTCCTCTTTTCCTTCGCCCGTGTCTATGCCGGGGTTCATTATCCTCTGGACATCCTGGGCGGGCTAGTGATAGGGGTGTTCACCGGCTATGCCTGTTACCGGTTCTTACTTCTGCCCCAGGTAGACGTAGTGGTCAGCCTCCTCTTCACGCTGGGGCGCAAATTATACCTGGCCTAGCCCTGTTGTGCCTTGGTCTGCGTTCTCAACGGAAGGCCCCAGATGTAAATAAAGCCTGGGGAGGCAGAATGGTCGAATTTGTCACCTTCCTCATAGGTAGCTAAGTTGAGGTCGTAGAGGGAATAGGGTGATTTTCGGCCCACCACCGAGCAGCTCCCCTTGAAAAGCTTCATTCGGACTGTTCCGCTGACGAACCTTTGTGAACTGCGCACATAGGCATCCAGGTCCTGGCGAAGTTGACTGAACCACAGCCCATTGTAGACCAGCTCTGAATATTCCTGAGCTACCCGGGCCTTGAAGCGAAGTTGGTCTTTGGAGAGTGTAAGGGACTCGAGTGCCTGGTGTGCTTGCAGAAGTAGGAGGGCAGCCGGCGCCTCGTAGACCTCTCGTGACTTTATGCCAACAACGCGGCTCTCTATGTGGTCAATCCTCCCCACACCGTACAGGCCAGCGAGAGAATTTAGTTTTTCGATAAGCGTGGCTCCCCTCAGCGGTTCTCCATTGAGGCTGGTTGGTATGCCCTTTTCGAAGCCGATCTCCAGATAAGCTGGCTCGTCGGGTGCTTTCTCTGGTGATCTGGTCCAAGTGAAGGCTTCCTCCGGTGGCTCAGCCCAGGGGTCCTCCAGCACACCGCACTCGATGCTCCTGCCCCATAGATTTTCATCAATGGAGTAAGGGCTGGCGGAGGGCTCGGGCAAGGGAATGTCATGCTGCTTGGCATAGGCGATTTCCTCCTCCCGGGTCATCTGCCACTCCCTGGCCGGAGCGATGATCTTAAGCTCGGGATCTAGGGCGGTGAGGCTTACATCAAACCTCACCTGGTCATTCCCTTTGCCGGTGCAACCATGGGCCACTGCGGTAGCCCCTTCCCGATGAGCCAAGTCTACGAGGAGCCTAGCGATAAGAGGGCGGGCTAGGGCGGTGGCCAAAGGGTACTGACCCTCATAAAGGATGTCTGCCTGAAGAGCAGGGAAAACGAACTCTTGGACAAAGGACTCCTTGGCCTCGATAGTTTCTGCCTTCACTGCACCGACCCTGAGTGCTTTTTCCCGAAGGGGTGCCAAATCTTTCCCCCCTGCCCCTAGATCAACCAGCAGAGCCACCACCTCCAATCCGTATTTCTCCCCCAGCCACCTAATGGCTACCGAGGTATCGAGCCCACCACTATAGGCTAATACTACTTTCTCTGCCATTTGGCCTCCATTCTAAAGATTCTCTTCATTCTAACATTCAGGCAACTGTGAAGCAATGTTGACACAAAACTACTGAGCCTAATATGATAGTTCGCAGGATATGGTAATCGTGAACGGGAGGAAATATGACTTATGAGACAGTGATCCTGGAGAAAGAAGCCGGGATAGCTATCCTAACGCTCAATCGCCCCGATGTACTGAATGCTTGGAATGAACAAATGGCCCAGGATGCGGTGGCCGCCATTAAAGAGGTAAACCGGGACGAGGAAGTCAGGGTTTTGATCCTGACCGGGGCAGGTCGGGCTTTCTCCTCTGGCTTGGACTTCGCCGAGATCAGGGAAATAGCCGAGGGGCAGCTCTCTCTCTTGGAAAGTGAGCCAGGACTTCGGCTGCTGGAGAAGATAAGTGCTGTCTCCGTGCCATTAGAGATAAGAAATTTGAGCAAACCAGCTATTGCAGCCATTAATGGAGTTGCTGCTGGCGGTGGTCTTTGTGTGGCTCTAGCCTGCGACATCCGCCTGGCCTCTGAGAAGGCTCGCTTTTCGTCCGCCTTCGTAAAGCGAGGACTTTGCCCCGGTGCCGGTCTTGGTTTTCTGCTACCTCGACTGGTAGGCATGGGCCAGGCCTCTAGGCTGGTGCTTACCGGAGACATAATAGACGCTCAAGAGGCCAGGCGGATAGGGTTGGTGGATGAGCTGGTACCTCCACAGGATTTGATGAAAGCGGCCAAGGAATTGGCGCAGCGGATAGCTCAGAATCCTCCCCTAGCAGTCAGGTTGTCCAAGCAAGTTCTGTGGAAAGGAGCCGTTGAGTTGGATCTGGCCTCACAGATAAACCTTGAGAGCTCCATTCAAACGGTGCTCTTCAGCACCGCTGATTTTAGGGAAGGGGCTAGGAGTCTCCGAGGCAGGAGATCTCAGCCAGCAAATGAATAAAGCGGCCTCACTATCGCCTTTGAGCTAAGTTGATGTGGGGCCCCGTCTTGAGCTGATAAACCTCGGAAGCTGAAGGAGGTTAGCATGGCATACCAAACTGTAATTCTGGAAAGGGAAGGCAGGATAACTACCCTGAGGTTAAACCGCCCTGAGGTGCTGAATGCCTGGAACCAGCAAATGGCAGAGGAAGTCACGGCTTGTCTCAGGAAGGTGAGCCGGGATGAGGAGGTTCGAGTTTTGATCCTAACCGGGGAGGGCCGGGCCTTTTCTGCCGGCGTAGATATCGCCGAACTTAGGGAGATAGCTGAGGGCACAGCTTCCCTGCTTGAGACGGAGGTAGGCCGCCGGCTGTTGGGTAAGGTAGTCCCAATTTCAGTGCCGCTGGAGTTAAGGAGTTTGGACAAGCCAGTCATCGCAGCCATAAACGGATTGACTGCTGGCTTGGGGTTCTCCATAGTTGTAGCCTGCGATATTCGGCTAGCCTCTGAGAAAGCCCGATTCACGACGGCCTATATAAAACGGGGCCTGAGTCCTGGGGCGGGGGCTACCTATTATTTACCTCGACTGGTAGGCATGGGCCAGGCCTCTAGGCTGGTGCTTACCGGAGACATAATAGACGCTCAAGAGGCCAGGCGGATAGGGTTGGTGGATGAGCTGGTACCTCCACAGGATTTGATGAAAGCGGCCAAGGAATTGGCGCAGCGGATAGCTCAGAATCCTCCCCTAGCAGTGAAACTATCGAGGCAGCTCTTAGGCAGAGGGTTCAATGAGCCCGACTTGGCAGCGCATTTGGACTTCGAGACCTCTATTCAGAATATGCTTTTCGGTACGGCCGATTTCAGAGAGGGAATTAGAGCTTTCTTGGAAGGCAGGGAGCCCAAGTTCATGGGCAAGTAGCAGACGCAATGCAGATGATTATAGTGCCCCGCAAAATTCTTTGGAATCTTGCGGGGGGCCCAGATTTAAGATTTAAATTTACGGGGTCCCAAAAATTCGAAGAATTTTTGGGGTGAACTTTAAGCCTCAGCAACCTTTGGCCACAGTTTAACCCAGGGCTGCCTTTAGGGCTTCTGACAAGTTCTTAGCTGTTCTGAGCTCGATTTGGGGTGAGGAGTTTAATTTTGAAGGGGGCAGGATGCAGGTTTTGAAGCCGAGTTTAGCTGCTTCGGCGATCCTCCTGTCAAGTTGATAGACGGACCTAAGCTCCCCGCTCAACCCCACCTCCCCCACAGCTACCAACTCGGCAGGCACCTTCCGGCCACGAAAACTTGAGGCTATGGCTAAGGCGAGACCTAGATCAGCTGCTGGCTCATTCACTCTGATTCCACCAGCCACGTTGGCGATAATGTCCTGGTTTCCTAAGGGGATTTGCGCCCTCCGTGAAAGGACGGCCGCCACCATAAGCAGTCGATTAAAATCTACGCCATTGGCTGTGCGGCGAGGCAAGCCAAAAGCGGTAGGATTAGTCAGAGCTTGGATTTCCACTAGGAGTGGCCGGGTGCCTTCCATAGTGGGTACCACTACCGAACCTATGGCTTCTTTAGTGTGTTGGGAAAGGAAGACTTCGGAAGGATTTGCTAGCTCGGCGAGCCCCTGGTCCCTCATCTCAAACATCCCTATTTCGTTGGTGGAGCCAAAGCGGTTCTTGGCACTTCTCAGGATGCGGTAGGTACTGAAGTGTTCCCCCTCTAGGTAGAGGACAACATCAACAATGTGCTCCAGGGTTTTGGGGCCAGCGATGGCTCCTTCCTTAGTAACATGCCCGATCAGGAAAACGGGCGTCCCACTTGACTTAGCCCACTGCATCAACTTTAGGGTGCACTCCCTGACTTGACTTAGGCTCCCAGCGGCCCCTTCCAGCTCCTCCAGGTAGACCGCCTGGATGGAATCAACTATTACAAGCTTGGGTGATAGTTGCTGCGCGCCCTCTAGGACATGCTCTAGTCTGCTTTCAGGTAGGACAAAGATGCCCTCCCCCCTAAGTCCTAGCCGCTCGGCTCGAAGTTTGATCTGGGAAGCCGATTCCTCTCCGGCTACATAAAGTACCCCTCTATCTCCAGCAGCCGTGGCCGCCACTTGAAGCAAAAGGGTTGACTTTCCAATTCCGGGGTCACCACCTAGGAGTACCAGCGATCCAGGCACCAGTCCCCCGCCAAGGACTCGGTTGAACTCGGGAAAGCCAAGCACTATTCGAGGGCTCTGCTCCAAGGATATCTGGGAGAGCTCCTGGACTGTAGCTAAGGGGGCACTGGGGCTGCTGGCTCTCGTTGCCTCCTTCTCCACATAGCTATTCCATGCCCCACACTGAGGACAATGCCCCAACCATTTAGGGCTCTCGTTCCCGCAGTGCTCACAAATGTAGATGGTTTTCGTTTTAGGCACAGCTTACTTAGAAAAAAGTGGGAAGCCGTGAAGGGCTTCCCGCAAAAGTGACGGTCTTCGGCTAGGCCCTTGCTAAGGAGGCAGCGTGGAAGGCGATCTGATCCCCCTCCCGATCAAGCTGTACCACATCCCCAGGCCCAAACTCCCCGGCAAGCAACTTCTCGGAAAGTGGATCTTCGACCATGGTCTGGATCACACGGCGAAGAGGTCGGGCACCAAAGAGTGGGTCATAACCATTCTCCGCCAAAAGCTCCTTGGCCTCCAGGGTAGCCTCCAGGCCGATATCCTTCTCCTTGAGCTGCTCCCCGACCTGAGCTAGCATCAAGTCCACGATCTGGAGGATGTGCTCCTGCGTCAGCGAGTGAAAGACGACGATGCCATCCAGGCGGTTGAGAAATTCGGGACGGAAGGTTTTCTTGAGCTCCTCGAGTAGCTTTTCCTTCATGCGCTCGTAAGAAACTTGAGCAGCCTTCTTCTTATCTGTGGGTTTGAAGCCGATAGCGCTCTCCTTACGGATGAACTCAGCACCAATGTTACTGGTCATGATGATGATGGTATTTCGGAAGTCCACCCTTCTACCCTTGGCATCGGTAAGATGACCATCGTCGAATATCTGCAATAGGATATTGAATACCTCCGGATGGGCTTTCTCGATCTCGTCGAGCAGAATTAGCGAGTATGATTTACGCCTTACTGCTTCAGTGAGCTGCCCTCCCTCCTCGTAGCCGACGTAACCTGGCGGAGCACCGACCAGACGAGCCACGGTATGCCTCTCCATAAATTCCGACATGTCAAGCCGAACCATAGACTCCTCACTACCGAACATAAATTCCGCCAGGGCTCGTGCTAACTCGGTCTTACCCACGCCTGTTGGTCCCATAAAGATGAAGACCCCGATGGGCCGACGGGGATCCTTCAGCCCAGCTCTAGCCCGCCTTACTGCCTTAGACACCAACTTGATGGCCTCATCCTGTCCCACAATGCGCTTGTGCAGCGCTTCCTCCATATGAAGAAGTCGTGTGGTCTCATCTGCAGCCAGCTTAGTCACTGGTATACCAGTCCACATGCTGACCACCTCAGCCACATCCTCAGCGGTAACCACAGGCTTCTCCACCTCTCTTTCCTTCTTCCATTCTAGCTGCATTCTGCTGGTCTTTTCCTCCAGCTTAAGCTCGCGCTCACGAAGCTCAGCGGCGTACTCATATTGCTGGTTGGCGATGGCCTGCTCTTTCTCCCGGCGTACCGATTCTAGAGCCCGACGGAGTTCAGCGATGGAGAGAGGTGGGACTAAATGCCTCAGCCGAACACGTGAGGAAGCCTCATCAATCAGATCAATGGCTTTGTCGGGCAAGAAGCGGTCAGGGATGTACCTGGAAGCCAGGTGGGCTGCTGTCTTGAGTGCTTCATCGCTAATGGTCAGTTGATGATGATCCTCGTAGCGCTCCTTTATCCCGCGCAGAATATCAATGCTCTCCTCCACGGATGGTTCCTCCACCAGAATGGGCTGGAAGCGGCGTTCTAGCGCTGGGTCTCTTTCAACATATTTCCGATAGTCATCGACCGTGGTTGCCCCAATGCACTGTATCTCGCCACGGGAAAGAGAGGGTTTCAAGATATTGGAAGCATCCACTGCTCCCTCAGCTGCCCCTGCTCCTACCAGCGTATGCATTTCATCAACAAAGAGCAGGCAGTTGCGGGCGGCTTTTATCTCCTCGATGACCTTCTTCAGCCTTTCCTCAAATTCTCCCCGATACTTTGTCCCGGCAACTAACGCCCCCACGTCTAGAGTGAGCAGTCGCTTACCTTTGATGGTCTCCGGCACATCCCCTGAAGCAATGCGATGAGCAATCCCCTCGACGATAGCGGTCTTGCCTACCCCAGGCTCGCCAATGAGCACTGGATTATTTTTCGTCCGCCGGCTGATTATTTGGATTACCCGCTCAATTTCTCGTTCCCTTCCGATGACTGGATCTAGCTTACCGGCAGCAGCCGCGGCAGTGAGGTCAATGCCCAATTGGTCCAGCGTGGGGGTACGGGTGGAGCTACGTGCTCCAACCTGGTGCGGCAGGCTTTGACTGAGGAGGTGACTTATCTCACGGCGAGCCCGCTCTAGAGTAATCCCAAAGCTCTCCAGGACCCCGGCAGCGACTCCTTCCCCCTCACGCAAAAGCCCCAAGAGAAGGTGTTCGGTGCCGATGTAGTTATGATTAAGCTGTCTGGCCTCATCCACAGCGAGTTCGATCACCTTCTTTGCTCGGGGGGTTAAGCCAACCTCACCGCGACCCTTGCGCTCACCTCGCCCGATGATGAACTCCACCGCCGATCTCACCTTCCCCAGGTCTACGCCCAAGTTCACCAAGGTTTTAGTCCCTACCCCGCCACTTTCCCGAATCAAGCCCAGCAAGATGTGTTCGGTACCAATGTAGTTGTGGTTGAAGCGTTGAGCTTCCTCTTGGGCGAGAGCGAGAACTTTGCGGGCACGTTCGGTGAATTTATCAAACCGACTAGCCATCTTCGTTCCTTAGGCTCTGGCGAACCGCCTATATTATAACACCTGCCAGAAGAAAAGGTCAAAGCAAAAGCTTTAATCGCCATCTGGTAGGAGCACCTTTACTAGTCTATAATGGTAGGAGTGAAGTACTGTGTTCTGATACTGGATGGTGCTTCGGGTCGGCCTTTGGAGGAGTTTGAGGGGAAGACTTGCCTCCAGCTCGCCCGGACGCCCAATCTTGATCTCTTGGCCTCCCAGGGGCTGGTGGGGCTGGCTCGCACTGTCCCTCCAGGAATGGAACCCTCATCGGGCTGTGCCTGCCTTTCCATCCTGGGATATGACCCCCGGGTTTACTACACTGGCCGGGGGCCGATTGAGGCCTACAGTTTGGGGATACGACTGGAGAGGGGAGAAGTGGCCTTCCGCTGTAACCTGGTAACCATCCGTGAGGGCAGGATGTGGAGCTATAGCGCAGGGCAAATCAGCAGTGCTGAGTCTCATGCGCTCATCGCTGCTCTTCAACAAGGTCTAGGCGATGAGCGGGTAAGGTTCTACCCCGGCGTGGGTTACCGACACATCTGCACCATAAAGCAGGGTGAGGAGTGCTTGAAGGCAGTTTGCACCCCTCCCCATGAGATACCGGACAAGCCCATCTGGGACTTTCTGCCCCGAGGCGAGGGGAGTGGCCTCCTGCTCGACCTTATGGAGCGCTCCCGAAAAGTCCTAGAGGGACACCCGATAAATCGGGAAAGGCAGCGGCAGGGCAAGCCTCCGGCTAATCTCATCTGGCTTTTCTGGGGTGGAAAGGCCTCCCCCCAGCTTCCGCCATTCCACCAGAAATATGGTCTCCACGCTGCCCTCACCTCCGGAGTTGACCTCCTTCGAGGTCTGGCGAGGCTTTCGGGGATAGAGCCACTGCATATTCAGGGGGTCACCGCTGGCTTGGACAGTAACCATTCAGCCCAGGCTGAAGGGGCACTTCGAGCTCTGAAAGCCTATGACCTGGTGTTCGTTCACATTGAGGCCCCCGATGAAGCTGGCCACGAGGGCAAGGCCGAGGAGAAGATCAGGTCAATAGAGCAGATCGATCGGGAGGCAGTGGGTCAATTTCGCCATCAAGGGTTGCGATTGCTGATTCTACCTGACCATCCCACGCCAGTCAAGCTGAGAACACATGCTGCCGACCCTGTGCCCTTCTTAATCTGGGGTCATGGCATAAGACCTAATGGGGCCCAGGCTTTTTGTGAGCCAGAGGCCCAGAGGACTGGGCTCCTCTTGGAGGGCTACGAGCTACTACAACTTTTATTAAAATCCTGAGAAATGCGCTCGCATCAGCACCTTGCTTCGCTTCTAAATTCCCTTGATGGCAGGGGATATAAAGCTTATCGGGAGCTTGAAGAGAAGGGCCCTTTTTCCTTCCCGGATTTTCTCCTCTTCTTTGACCACGTTCAGGGGGATCCCTTCGCCCCTCCTTCTCACCTCCGGGTTCGCCTCCCTCAGAGCGTAGTCAGGCTGCCTTCACCTCTTTTTTCCAACCGGGTGCGGCGCATTGCCTTGGAAGACTTCCTGGCTCGCAAATTTTCCTCCGCTCTGGAAGGGTTAAGTCGGAGGAGAGGCATAGGAGGAAGCGGCTTCTTCCGTACCATAGAGCTGAGCCCCGCTGTGCTTGAGCGCACTGCCTGCCGGGTGACTCCTGAGTGGGTTGAACTCAGGTTCTTTGCTGGCCTTCCTGCCGAGGGGCGGAGAATAAGGGGTGGAGAGGCCCGAGAGATGCTACTGGGCGATGTCCCCCAGGCAGCTCAAGTAGTATGCTATGGTTCGCTCAACCCCCGAGAGCTGAATCGGCACGTGGACACAGTAGAGGATGCCCAGGCAATCCAAGCGCAACTTGAAAGCTTAGGACTGGTGGCCTTTTTGGCTGAAGGGTCAATTCTCCCCCGGGAGAGCGGCATCAGTGAACTTCCCTTGAAGCGGGCTATCCCTTTCACTCCCCCAGCCTCCCTTGCCCTAGAGGTGGAGACTCCCCATCGAGGGAAGATTAGAGGAATGGGAATACCTCGTGGAGTTACGCTGATTGTAGGAGGGGGTTATCATGGCAAGTCTACTCTTCTGCGCTCCCTGGCCCTAGGGGTTTACCCCCACGCCCCGGGTGACGGACGAGAACTGGTGGTGGCTCACCCAGCTACCGTTTTCATCCGAGCTGAGGACGGCCGGGCAGTTGAGATGACGGATATCTCTCCTTTCATCTCCGACCTCCCTGATGGCACCAATACCCGAAGCTTTTCCACCCCGAATGCCTCAGGGAGCACCTCCCAGGCAGCTAATATTGTGGAGGCGCTGGAGATTGGGGCTAAAGTCTTGCTCTTTGATGAGGACACCTCGGCTACCAATTTTCTTATTCGTGACCGTCGCATGCAGGCCCTGGTTCAGAAGGAGCGGGAACCTATAACTCCACTGGTAGATCAAATTCAGCAGCTCTTTCAAGAGAAAGGCATTTCCTCTATTCTGGTCATGGGTGGTTCCGGTGACTACCTGGATGTGGCCGATACGGTCATTCTCATGGATCGCTACCGCCCCTTTGAGGTTGGCTCCAAAGCTAAAGAAGTAGTGGCTAAATTCCCTACCTTTCGTCTGCACGAGGCCCTGAGATCTTTCTCTTCTCTCAGCCCCCGCTGCCCTCTTCCTGAGAGCGTGAAACCTCGAGGAAGGCCCAAGATTAAGGCGGAGAAGGACTGGCTCGTTTATGGAGGCGAGGAGATAGACCTAACCAGGATTCATCAGGTAGCTGAGGTAGGGCAGGTACGGGCCATAGGTGCCTTGCTGCAACACCTGGCGGAGCATTTCTTCAATGGCCGACAGTGCCTAGCCAAGGCCTTAGATGAGTTGGAGGAGTTGATAGATGAGAGAGGGCTTGAGGCTGGGGTGCGCTCTCTCAGTGGAGACTTCAGTCGGCCTAGGAGGTTCGAGCTTGCCGCTGCCCTCAACCGGCTGAGAACTTTGAGATGTCGGCCCGATGGTAACTAAGAAGATTTACCGCACTGAAGCCATCGTCCTGAAACATGTGGACTCGGGTGAGGCTGATCGTATTCTCACTCTACTCACCCCTGATCTGGGGAAACTTCGGGCGATTGCTCGAGGGGTACGCAAGCTGAAGAGCAAGCTTGGCGGGCACCTAGAGCCGCTGACCCGCTGCCAGCTCATGTTGGCCCGGGGAAGGAACTTGGACACGGTCACACAGGCTGAGCTTCTCGAGAGCTTCTCCTCACAGGACCTTCGACAAGTAGCCTATGGCATCTACCTTTTGGAGTTGGTTGATTCTTTTGTTGTTGAGGGAGAGGGAGATCGAGACCTCTATGAGCTACTACTGCAGGCTCTTCGGGAACTCAGAGGCACTCTTCAGGCAGAACTGCTGTGCCGTTATTTCGAGATGCACTTCCTCGACCAGGTCGGCTTCCGGCCGGAACTGGAGCATTGTCTAAGTTGTAAATCTCGCCTGCGGCCGGAGGTCAATTTTTTCAGCCCCAGCGGCGGAGGCGTTCTCTGTCCCCAATGCAAAAACACAGAGCCCTTAGCTTGGCCTCTCTCCCTCGATTGTCTGAAGGTGATGCGCTTTCTGCAGAGGAGCGACTACAGCGCTGTCGCTCGCCTTCGGCTAAGCCCTGGGCTCTTTCAGGAGCTGGAGAGGTTGGTCCACGGTTACCTTCGCTATCTGCTGGAACGAGAGCTCAAGTCAGCCGACTTTTTGGCTCGGCTCAAGCCTGCTAGTCCTCCATAACAAGATCTTTGAGCTTGCGGGTGGCACTGGAGCCAGTGATATAATTTATAGGATGTGAAAATGTCAACCTGGGATGTCCTAGGTCGAACTCTTCTTCTTTTTGGGGGGATAATGGTTGGCTTGGGGCTAGCTTTCCTCTTCGCTCCCCGTCTTCCGTTCGTGGGCAAACTTCCCGGGGATATTTTCATCCAGAAGGGGAACTTCTCCTTCTTCTTTCCCTTGGCCACCTGCCTTCTTGCCAGCCTGGGCCTTACTCTAGTGATAAACTTAGTGCTCTGGCTTGTTCACCGATGAAAACTGCTGACTTCGATTATGATCTTCCCCAGGAATTGATTGCCCAGACACCAGTCGAGCCCCGAGACCACTCCCGCCTCATGGTGCTTCACCGGGAAACTGGCGTTCTAGAACACCGCCACTTTTTCGAGATCGCCAAATATCTCCGGCCAGGCGACCTCTTAATTTTAAACGATAGTCGGGTCATCCCCGCAAAGCTTATAGGCTACAAGCTCAGCGGTGGGGCTAAGGTAGATATTCTCCTTCTGTGGCAGGTGGAGCCGGGCGTGTGGGAAGCCCTAGCTCGACCGGCGAGGAGGCTTAAACCTGAGACCAGAGTGAAGCTCAAGGGCGAGGGAGAGGAATTGCTAGCTGAAGTAATAAATCGAACGGAGAAAGGAACCTTGCTCATACGCTTTGAGAACCAGGTGCTACTCGAAAAGATAGGGAAAGTTCCTTTACCTCCCTATATTCATGTTCCTCTGCAAGATCCTGAGCGTTATCAGACGGTCTATAGCCGGGTGGAGGGGAGCGTGGCAGCACCCACTGCTGGGCTGCACTTTACCCCAGAGCTCATGGCTCGTCTTCGAGAGAGGGGGGTGGAGTTAGCCTTTGTCACTCTCCATGTGGGGCTGGGCTCATTCCGTCCGGTGAAGGTGGATGACCCGCGGGAGCACTATCTGGCCCCCGAGTACTGCGAGATAGGCCCTGAGACGTCACAGAAGATTAATCAGGCCCGGGGGGAAGGCAGAAGGGTAATTTGCGTCGGTACCACCGCGGTGAGGGCAGTAGAAGGAGCATTAAATGCGAGTGGCAGGGTAGACTCGCATAAGGGCTGGAACAGCCTTTACATCCTGCCGGGCTATCAGTTTCGTGTGGCGGGTGCCCTTATTACTAACTTTCATCTTCCCCGTTCCACTCTCCTCATGCTTGTTTGTGCCTTTGCTGGCCGAGAGCTAGTGCTCAAGGCTTACGAGGAAGCCATTCACCAAGGCTACCGTTTTTACAGCTTCGGCGACGCCATGCTGATACTATAGTACGAAGCTATCTCTAGCTCGGACTGCACAGGCTAGTTCTGCAGCACTCAATTCTTAACGACGCCGCCTCGACAACGGAAGCGATGTAATTCTCAGTTTTTGCACTTTCAGAGAGGATGAGATACAATGGCTTGGATATGAGCCAGGTGGAGATTTATCTGGGATGGTGTAAGAAATGTGGTATCTGCGCTGCTTTTTGTCCCCAGGAAGCTTTAGAAGTCAATCAGGATGGCTACCCCTTTCTTAAAGATGCTCAGAGTTGTAATGGGTGTGGTCTCTGTGAGCTTAGGTGCCCTGATTTTGCCATAGTGGTGCTTAAGGATGAGGAAGAGCAGAAAGAGGCAGGTTCTTCTCCAAGGCAATGAGGCCTGCGTGAAAGGCGCCCTGATGGCTGGCTGCCGCTTCTATGCCGGGTATCCCATCACCCCAGCGACTGAGATTATGGAGCTCATATCTCGGGAGCTTCCTCGGGTCGGGGGGGTCTTTATCCAGATGGAGGATGAGATCGCCAGCCTAGGTGCAGTGATCGGCGCCTCTCTCGCTGGGGCGAAGAGCATGACGGCTACCAGTGGGCCGGGGTTTTCCTTGATGCAGGAACATATTGGCTTCGCCTGCATCGCCGAGGTTCCCTGTGTCATTGTGGAGGTGATGCGGGGTGGGCCTAGCACCGGCCTTCCCACCCTGCCGGCCCAGGGGGATGTCATGCAGGCCCGCTGGGGGACCCATGGTGACCACCCTATCATTACACTCGCCCCCTCCTCAGCTTATGAGGCCTTCGAGCTCACCATTCAGGCCTTTAACCTCTCCGAGAGGTATCGCACGCCGGTAATCTTGCTAATGGATGAGGTGATCGCCCACTTGAGGGAGGGAATTATCTTCCCGACGAGGAGGAGCATCAAGATTGAGGAAAGACCCCAGCCTACCGTTCCTCCTGAGTGGTATAAGCCCTATGAAGACCCCGGCACTGGAGTTCCCGCAATGCCTCCTTTTGGGGAGGGATATCGCTACCACGTTACTGGCCTAATCCATGATGTGCGGGGCTACCCCACCATCCGGCAGGACGAAGTGGGCCCTTTCATAAGGCGGCTCTTCTCCAAGATCTCTAAAGATTTTCACCTTCTGCAATGGTTTGACTCTTTTTACCAGGAGGATGCTCAGGTGACGGTCATAGCCTATGGCTCGGTGGCCCGGGCAGCTCTACGAGCGGTAAAGGAAGCCCGGGAGAAGGGCCTCAAGGTGGGCCTTTTGAAGCTGAAAGTCCTCTGGCCCTTCATGCGCCGCACTGTAACAGCCGCTTTGGAGAAATCGGTGAAAGTCCTAGTGCCGGAGATGAATATGGGGCAGATTTCCCGAGAAGTGAAGAGGATTAACCAGGGGGAATGTGAGGTGGTTACCTTGAATAAAGTAGATGGAACGCCTATAACTCCTCCGGAGATATTGGAGAAACTGGAGGAAATACACCCGTGAGAGAGACCGCTCACCTCATCCACAAATACCTGCGCTCCACGAAGAGATTCCCCCATGTCTGGTGCCCAGGGTGTGGGATAGGGATCTTCATGGGAGCTCTAATTCGAGCCATTGACCGAGTTGGGTACAGCAAGGATGACATCGTTCTTGTCTCCGGCATTGGCTGCTCTGGGCGACTCCCCGTTTATGTTGATTTCAACACCCTCCACACCACCCATGGGAGAGCCCTCACTTTCGCCACCGGGATAAAGCTGGCCAAACCCCGGCTTAAGGTGATCACTATAATGGGGGATGGGGATGCTATAGCCATTGGAGGAAATCACCTCATCCATGCTGCCAGGCGAAACGTGGAAATCGCCGCCTTTGTCATCAACAACCAGGTCTATGGGATGACTGGAGGGCAGTGTTCCCCTACCACTCCGGTGGGAATGAAAACCAGTTCCTCCCCCTACGGGAATCTGGAGCCTCACTTTGACCTTTGCCGCCTTATGGAAGCCGCCGGAGCAGTCTTTGTTGGCAGATCGACCGTTTATCACACCCCTCTCCTAGAGCGATTGATAGAGAAGGCCCTTAAGAAGAAAGGGTTCGCTGTGGTGGAGGTCATTTCCCAATGTACAACTTACGGAGGGAGGTGGCTCGGGTTAAATTCCTCGGTCGAGATGATGAAGTGGCAAAAGGAGAACGCTGTTCCCATTGAAAGGGCGAGGGAGCTTAAGGAAGAGGAGCTTGAGGGGAAGATAGTGATCGGCACCCTGGTGGATCGGGAGGCACCAACCTACCATGAGGAATATGGGAGACTCCTTCAAGAAGGAGTCAAGGTATGAAATAAGGATCGCCGGTTCCGGAGGGCAAGGGATAATCCTCGCGGGGATAATCCTGGCAGAGGCGGCAATTTCGGAAGGCAAATTCGCAGCCCACAGTCAGAACTATGGCCCTGAAGCCCGAGGAGGCACCTCGGTTTCTGAAGTGGTGTTGAGTGGGGATGAGATCGATTATCCCCAAGCTGTAAAGCTGGACCTCCTCCTTGCCCTTACCCAAACTGCCTGTGACCGGAACCTTCCTGATATGAAACCGGAGGGCCTGGTTATTGTGGACTCGGAATTGGTGAAGAGGATTCTTTGGGGGAAAGTGGTGCGGCTCCCCTTCCTGCGGATGGCCCAGGAGAGGGGGCGGGAGAGGGCCATCAACATGGCTGCCTTGGGTGCACTGGCTGCCTTCTGTCCTCTCATCTCTCGCCGCTCTCTGAGGCGGGCAATAATAAAAAAGCTTTCTTCTGAAAAAGTGGAGGTGAATCTTTTAGCCTTTGATGAGGGCCTGAAACTCGCCCGCAGATTGAGAAAGAGCCTTAAGTTTGTGGAGACGAGCGAGGAGTTTGAGATATAAGTGGAGATGCCGAGTTACACCCATGTGAGGGTGCCTCAGTTACCATGGTACGGGGATAGCGAACTCGAACTCCGCTTTCCTGCGTCCTGGAAGGTGGAGGTCTATCGAATGAAAGGGCACAATGCTCCCGGCCTGACCGAGCGGGAAATAAGGCACGCCTTTTCCCATCCCATTGGTACGGAGCGGATTGAGGATTTGGCCCGGGGGAAAGGGGAGGTAGTGATACTTTTCGATGATCTGACCAGACCTACCAGGGCGGCGGAGATCATTCCTCATGTTCTGGAGGAGCTAGCCAGAGCCGGCGTTCGGGATGAACAGATCCGATTTATCGCTGCCCTGGGTGCTCATGGTGCGCTTAACCGCCTGGGCTGGGCGAAGAAGCTGGGCGAAGCGGTGCTCAGCCGTTTCCCCGTTTACAACCATAATCCCTACGAAAACTGCATTTTCTTGGGGAAAACAAGCCGAGGCATTCCTATATCAATTAATGCTGAGGTGATGAAATGCGACCTGAAGATCGGCCTGGGATGTATTCTCCCACACCGGCTTACTGGTTTTGGCGGCGGAGGGAAGATCATCCTGCCTGGGGTAGCTTCTATTGACACAATTGAAGCCACGCACTCCCTGGAGAAGGAAGCCTTTGCCTCTCAACTGGACACGATAGCGCAAATGGGAAGATTTGAGGAAAACCCGATGCGACCTGAGGTCGAAGAAGCTGCTCAGATGGCTCAGCTAGATGTCAAAATAGACCTGCTGGTTGGCTATAGAAGGGAAACCGTAGGCATCTTTGTGGGCGATCCCATCGCTGAACACCATTACGGCGTTGAGCGAGCAAAGGAACATTATGCCACTTTGGGAACTCAGGGAGCTGACATCGTTGTTGCCAATGCCTATTCTAAGGCTGGCGAGGCCTTCGTGGCTGTGCTTGGCGCTACCAAGGTGCTCAAAGATGAAGGGGGAGATCTGGTGATCATCAGCACTACTCCGGAGGGACAGGTGACTCACTATCTCAGTCGGAGCTTCGGGAAGTCGATTGGGGGAAGGCTATGGCGAGCGAAGACTGCCCTGCCCTCTAAGGTGGATCGGCTTATTATGCTCACCCCCTTCCCGGATCGGACGGCTGCAGACTGGCTTGCCCCCGCAGACTCAATTGTCTGGTGTGAAACGTGGGACGAGGTTTTGAAGCACTTGGTTATCGGTCATGGTAGTGGTACCAAGGTAGCGGTGATTCCTGATGCCACAATCCAATATTTCCCTGCCTCTTGATCCGGAGTAATTCAGATGAGGTTTGTAGATTTGCTGGACTCCGGTTTGACGTTGGCTGACCTTTGCATTTCGCTGAACATTGACAGTTCCAATCTCGACACCTATCATGTTTGCCAGGGTTCACGCCTGATTAGTTTAAAAGCAGGAGGAGCGAAATGGAGGTGGTGAAGTTTAAGGATGCCAGTTCATACGAGCCTGAAAAGGGTTGGTACCGGGCCTCTTTGGCGGGGAAAGGTTCTGTTTCGGTCGAGTATTTTGAAAAGCCGGCTGGTCACTCTTCGCCAATGCATAAACATGAGAATGAACAGATCACCATCGTAATCAGGGGACAAATGAAAGTCTATACCGAGGATGGACAAGTTATCCTTGGAGAAATGGATTCAGTTTTCTTTGATGGGAATGAGCCCCACAGAGTAGAGAATGTCGGGAAGGAGAAGGCAGTGGGGATAGATATATTTATACCGGGAAGGTCTTTTGATTTCTGGCTGAGACATTCCAGCAAGTCTGATTGAAGGCAGGGATCAGGCACTTCCTCAGAGCAGTGCTATGGGAGGAATTATGCGGATAGCTACAAAAACGCACTTGCCTGTCTTTCGCAGAGGTCTTGCGGAGGCTTGAAGTGAGCGATTTGGGGAGGATACATAGCTTGGCAGAGGAGCTCGAAAGGCTGTTGCGATTGCAGAGTTTGCCCCTGGCTTTGAAGATGCTAAGAGGCACGGATGAGATTCCAGAAGAGGCGCAACGCCCAGTGAGAGATATGGGATATCATTTGTCTTTTTGTCAGACCCTAGCCTTATCACGGCGACAGGGGCTCACCATTGCTGAGGCCAAGGAAGACATGTGGTGTTTCGAGCCAGTGGTAGGGTTGGGCTTTTCCAAACCGCCACAGCGCTTTTTGGAAGGCTATAATCGTTATCCTGGCACAGCAAGCACTTTAGAAGCTGGCTCTACTTGGGCTAGGAACATGCCACGTTTTGAACCTGGTATTTATTCCGCGGTTGTGGTGGCCCCTCTAGCGAGGGCCAACTTCGAACCAGATCTGTTTATTCTATATGGTGACCCAGCTAAAATGACTCAGATAATGCTAGCGAAGAACTGGATAGATGGAAAGGATATTAGCACGACTTTGTCCGGCCATGCGGCTTGTGTTTATTACGTGGTGCCTCCGATGAAAGAGAAAGAATGGCATATAAGTCTTCCTTGTGGCGGTGACTTGAGAAGGGCCGCCTGTGAGGTTCATAACATGGTCTTTTCAGCCCCCATAGAAGCGTTAGAAGACTTATTCCTAGGGCTTAGGGCGATCCAGAGCGAGGGCTTGGGATTACCTCTGCATATCTCGCCCGCTATCGAGTACCCCTTGCCAGAAGCCTACGTCGAGATAGGGAAGTTATTGGGGATGGATTGGGTTAAGTAAACTTGATGTTTGGTTCCTGCCGCATTCTAGATTTAACTGATGAGAAAGGTTTCTTAGCTGGCCGGATTTTAGCCGACCTAGGGGCT
>CAZJSO010000014.1:18910-20635 GCA_964548795.1 uncultured Dehalococcoidia bacterium
CCGATGTCGTCATAGAATCCTTCTCAGGGGAGCTGAATAAACCTGGACCCTGCCTGGGAGAGGACACAGAATACGTCTGTACTAAGCTCCTAAGCATTCCCGATGAGCTGTTTGTGGAACTGCTGCTAGAGGGAGTATTCGAGTAAAAGAAATGCGCAAGCTTGCATTGTGCCCTAGTTTTCCCCTCTCTTGAGTTCTGGTGATGCTAGCTCCCAGCAGTTCTCCGGCAGGCCTTTCCGACTTTTGTGCTTGTGGAGGACGCCTGTCAGGCTTTTAAGGAGTTCCTTTGAACGGCTTCTGGAAAGCGCCATGAACAGTACAAATGTTTCTGAGGTTGTGTAAATTGAGGCAGAGACCTGTTTTCTACGGGTGGTGGATCGTCCTATCTTGCTCTATTGTCTCTGTGTGGGCCGGGAACATTTTCTTCGGCATCACCGCTTTTGTAAACCCCATAGTCAAGGAGTTTGGTTGGACCTATCTGGCTGTCTCTCTGGCTGCCTCCCTACGCAGCGCGGAAATGGGGCTCTTGGGTCCGGTGATGGGCTTCCTAGCTGACAGGCTGGGACCTAGGAAGGTAGTCTTCGCCAACGGTCTGGTGACTGGGACAGGTTTCCTCCTGCTGGGCCACACGAGTTCCTTGGTCATGTTCTATGCTGGCTTTATTGTGCTGTCCCTGGGCTTTAGTGGATTAGGCCAGGTAATTACCACCACTGCCGTGGCCAATTGGTTTAAGAGAAGGGTGGGCTGGGCTACCGGTTTGGCCATCGCTGGCTATGGTGCTGGTGGGATCCTGCTACCCTTGGTTGTCTGGCTCATTGCGCACTACGGATGGCGGGCGAGTTTGGTCATCCTGGGCTTCAGCACTTGGCTTGTTGTCCTTCCAGCATCGCTCTTCCTGCGGCACAGGCCAGAGCAGTATGGGTACCTACCCGACGGTAGTAGTTCAGTGGCTCTGGAAACGCAGCCAAGTGGAGTCAAAATAGCCCCTCCTGCAGAAGTGGAATTCACCGCGGCCTGTGCTCTGAAGACCAGAACCTTCTGGCTTGTGGCGTTTACCTTCGCCATCCAATACATGGTCCTGAATGCCGTGACCCTCCACGTAATGCCCTACTTTGCTAGCCTAGGTTTGCCGGAAGGGCTAGCAGCTATAGTAGCAATGTTCATCCCCCTCGCCAGCATCGCTGGCCGGTTGTCTTTTGGCTGGCTGGGGGATGTCCTTGACAGAAGATATGCCCTGGCTCTAGGCTTTCTTTTCCAGACTGCTGGCCTGGCTTTCTTCTGCTACGGGCACGTTTTATGGCAGTTCATCGCTTTTCTAGCCTTGTTTGGGCCGGGCTTTGGAGGGACGATGGCTCTCAGGCCCGCCATCCTGAGGGAATACTTCGGGCGCATCTCCTTCGGCTCCATCTTTGGCCTGGTCATGGTAGTTACGACCGTTGGGGCGATATTCGGCCCAGCCTTTGCTGGTTGGGTATTCGATGTTGAAGGGAGTTACAAGGTGGCCTGGTTAATTTTTACCCTGGCCACCATGGCTGCAGTGCCGCTCGTATTGGCGATAAGGAAGGATAAGTCGCTGTTTTAACTGTGTAGTAACACCTTTTTAAGGTAATGATTCCCTTCCAGTGACGGGAATTATGACGTAATCTGCTTGCTTGACAAATCTGGCTTCTGCTGTTACAGTGTGAGAAAAGCGGTAAATCAGCTTTAAAGGAGGTGGTGCAATAT
>CAZJSO010000015.1:0-19445 GCA_964548795.1 uncultured Dehalococcoidia bacterium
AGGCCAACCGGCCGTAAGCAGGACCCACAACGATAAACCCCCGAGAGCGGAGCTTGGTCAAGTTCTCCTGGGTGGCCTGATTTTCGTACATACCCCGATCCATCGCTGGAGCCAGGATCACTGGGCCACGAGCAGCCAAGATGGTGCAGCTTAGCAGATCATCAGCTAGCCCCGCTGCCAGCTTGGCGAGAAGGTTTGCCGTAGCTGGTACTACCGCAACCGCATCCGCCCTTTCAGCCAGAGCTATATGGCTAAGGTTAAATTCAGTAACCAGACCAAATACATCGGTAAAAACCCGGCGCTGAGTGATGGCCTGAAAGGTTAGCGGAGCCACGAATCTAGTAGCCGCTTCAGTCATTACCACGTCAACCCCAATTCCCTGCTGGACAAGCTTACTGGCCAAGTCCACCACTTTATAGGCCGAGATGCTTCCAGTAATTCCCAGAACTACCGATTTCCTCTCAAACATCCTTCCCCCGATTCAGCTCGTGTATTAACCTCAGTCCCTCTAGGCTCAGGTTACGGTCCACTACTTCAATGAGGCGGCATCGCTGGGCCACCAGTTCAGCATAACCCCCAGTGGCAATTACCCTGGCCTTCTTCCCCAGTTCCTTTCTAATTCGAGCCACTACCCCCTCAATAAGCCCAATATAGCCAAAAAGAAGGCCCGACTGCATCGCCGAGATGGTGTTCCGCCCAATGGTCTGTTGCGGGTAAGCTAATTCCACCCGAGGAAGCTTGGCTGCCTGCTCAAACAGCGCCTCGGCTGCTATGCCTATGCCAGGGGCGATAGCTCCGCCGAGGTAATCCCCTTCCTCAGACACCACATCAAAGGTAGTGGCGGTGCCAAAGTCTATCACGATCAGGGGACCGCCGTATAGCCGGTGTCCAGCCACGGCGTTGGTCACCCGATCAGCCCCCACCTCCCGAGGATTGTCCATCCTTATGTTGACTCCTGTTCTTACCCCTGCCTCTACTACTAAGGGATCAACTCCAAAATAGCTACGGCAAAGTTCCCTGAAGGTGCTAATTAGCGGGGGGACTACGCTGCAAATGACCACCTGGTCAATTTGAGAGGAAGACAGGCCCTGGTGAGCCAGAAGGTTAAGTAGCAACGCAGCATACTCGTCAGCTAGTCGGTGGACGTCTGTGGCCAGATGCCAGGTAGACTGAAGCTCCTCGCCTGAAAATACCCCTAGATTAATCGCGGTGTTACCAATATCTATTGCTAGTAGCATCTTGAAGAAATTGTAGCAGCAAAGCTCAAGGGCCGCAAGCGCTCGCTACCTGAGGCAGGCTCATGCACCACCTGGGCTGGGCCCCGATTTCGTCCTTACCGTTGCTCTTCTACGCCTGCCACGACGTCTGCCAACCCACAAGTCCTTAAAGAAGCCGCGGTTCAACAAGTGCCGATCGTCGGCTACCTCTAGGAGGTCCTTAGATACTCCGCCCTCAAAATAAGCCACCTCAACATGCTTGCCCATGTTCTTCACGGCTTGGAGGGCATAAGCAAAATCGGAGTCCCCGCTGACCAGTACCGCCACATCATAGAAGTCATTCCAGGCAAAATATAGGAGGTCCGTGGCCAGCATAACATCTATGCCCTTCTCAACAGGGATGCCCTGCGCTATCTTCGTACCCCCTAACCGAACTTCCAAGTAGGAAGTCTTGCGCAGGATATCAAGAAACTCCTGTTGCTCCCGATAGCCATCAGGCCGCTGAGTCGGATCCTGCAAGACGTTGTAATAATATGTCCGAAACAAACGCCTCGAACCGCAGAGCCTTTTAGCAAACTCCGCGAAGTTAAGATCGTGGCGCCTAAAGTTGCTCTGCAGAGCGTGATACAAATTGCTCCCGTCTATAAAGATCGCCACTCTGTCTTCCATATGCTTCACCTCTTGAGCCCGGGCAGGGATTTTCGCCATTCGCACCCTGCGACCTGCTTACCCTATTATACATGATTATACATAGTGTGGCTCAAATTTCCAGGCAAGCCCAAGCTTGTCAAACTTCTTTGCCGGCTGGTATCATAGGATATGCTTTGCACTGGTCCAGACATGAAGCATCTTGGGAGGTAAGGATGGCCAAAAAGAGGGGACAAAAAACCAGGGTAGCTAGACAAGTGTTCTTCTTCCCCCACTTCCACTACGATATCGTTTGGAAATTCAACAAGGAGGATTACTCCTACGTGAACCTGAGGCTCCTCCGGCAGGCAGTAACCCTCTGCTCTCTCTTTCCGGAATTCAAGTTTGGCATTGAGGACGTTCAACAACTGGAAGAGGTTGAGTACCTGGATCCCAGCCTTTTCGAGAAGCTCAAGAAGATGGCAGCTAAAGGAAGGATTGAGGTAATAGATGGTCAGTACTTGATGGCCGATTCCTTCCTGCCGGGAGGAGAAGCTTTGGCCACCGAAATCTTAAGGGGCAAAAGGTATGTCAAGGAAAAATTCGGTCAGGATGTTCGGGTGGGCTGGATAACAGACTCCTTTGGACTCAATGCTCAGACCCCCCAGATTTACCGTGATGCGGGGTACAGATGGCTGGCGTTCGGCCGAGGATTCGACCGGGAGAAGGGCAAAAGCGAGTTCTGGTGGGAGGGGTTAGACGGGACGAAGATCCTAACCCACTATTTCGCCTCAAGCCATAGTTATCATGTAGGCCTCTTCGCCGAGTACCTGCGGGAGAATATCGAGGAGATCCGGAATTATGCCTCTACGGAGAACATCCTCCTCCCCTGCGGCATAGGCAGTTGCCCCTTTCCAGAGTGGTTACTCAAGGAGATAGACAATTTCAACGCTAGAAATACTGACTATAGAATAAGAATAGCCTCACCGGAGGAGTTCTTCGAGGCCATAGAGAAAGAGGCTGATAAGCTCCAGGTGGAAAAGGGAGAGATGTATCAGGGAGACCGAGTGTTTGAAGGCGTCTGGAGTACCCGCATGTGGCTGAAGCTCAAATACTTTCAGGTAAAAAACCTGCTCCTCAACGCAGAGCGATTCTCCACCCTTGCCTGGATCTTGGGAAGGCCTTATCCGAAAAGGGAGTTCGGCCACGCCTGGGACCGCGTCCTTTTCCTGGCCTTCCATGACGTCATCACGGGCACCTCTATAGACGAGGTCTATGAAGAAGTCAAAGAGGACTTCAAAAATCTAGAAGCCACGCTTAAGCCAATCTTGGCCGGCTCCCTGGATTATTTAATCTCCCAGATGGCCCCTGAAGAGCGCTGTGTGGCAGTCTTTAATCCCCACAGCTTCGAAGTACTTAGCTATGTCGAGGCGGAATTTCGCTTTCCCGAGGAGGAAAGGGTGGCTAACTTCAAGATCGAGGAGGCTGACTGGGAACTCATCGAGGAGGACAGAAGCAAGCAGGGGTGGCTTAGATGGGCAAAGGTAGGATTTATGGCTAGGGTGCCACCCCTAGGTTACCGAGCCTATCATGTTTGCCTGAGCGAGGCTCCGGTTGCCCGGAGAAGCATTGAACATGGGGCAAATTCCATTGAGAACGAGTTCCTCAGGGTGGAGATCAACCCTCTCGATGGGGTATGCCGGATTTTCTCCGCTGAGGGGCAAGAGTTAGTGAGACAAGTCTGCCTCGAACTGGAGAATGAAGTAGGCTCGGTATATAGCCACCGGGATATCTCCAAAGACCTCGTGGGGCTCATTGCGGCTGAAGGTGATACCTCACCTAACAAGCCCATTTTCAGCCTCGCTGGCCTCCGAGTGGAAAGGAATACGATATGCCAGAAGATAAGTCTCGCCGAGGAGGTCTATGGATGCTTCTGGCCTTATCGGCTGAGGGAGCATTACGGGACGGAATTCCATCGGCAAAAGTTAATGGAACTGGAGAAAGAAATCTGTCTGTATGCCGGTATACCCTGGGTGGAATTCACTCTCAGGTTAAAGTCGAACTTCCCCCATGTAAGGCTGAGGATGAAGATGGACACTGGCCTCAGGAGCAAGGAATGCACTGCCGGTACGGTCTTTGGAGCTGTGAGGAGGAGGGAGGATGAGCGGGATTACCCTATGGAGGGTTGGATGGATTACGGGGATGATGAAGGCGGAGTAGCAGTATTCACACAGGGGATACCGGGCTATCAGGTAAGCGAAGGTAAAATCCGACTCACGCTTTTGCGCTCGATAAACCTGCTCTCGCACGGGGATAAGGGTCCCATTGTACCGGTCATGGATGCCCTGGAACTGGGGAAGGAATACGAGTTCCACTTCGCAATCTACCCTCACAAGGGGAGTTGGAGGGAAAATAAGACCTGGGCTAAAGCTCTAAGCTTCGCCAACCGACCAATGTGCAAGTGGGTTGAATATCAGGGTCGCCAGGGCACGAGCCCAGAGCGAAGATTACCTCCGGAGCAACTCTCCTTCATAAGCCTCCCAGAAAATATAATTCTTTCTCGCTTGAAACAGTCTGAAGACGGCACCGCGGCAGTACTGAGGCTCTACGAAACAGCGGGCGAGGGAGCAAAACTTCATTTGAGGCCCTGGAAGAGGCCGCGAAAATTCCTCACCTCAAATCTCACAGAGGAGAAGGAGGAGGAGAGCGAGAGGGAAATAGAGCTAAGGCCCTTCCAGATAGCGACCTTCAAGCTCAAGTTCTAAAAATGGAGCTGGGGGGATTCGAACCCCCGACCTCCTCAATGCCATTGAGGCGCTCTCCCAGTTGAGCTACAGCCCCCATCCTGTAAGGTACCTTTGCCACTCCGGAGGAGTTTGAAAAGGATGGACAAAATAACCTATGCGAAGGGCAGGACGACAGGGCTTCCTCAGGAGCTTCATGCCAGCCTCCCGAGGAGTTCGGCCAGCTTTGCGATGATTGCAAGCCTTACAAGCGCTGACCACGTTTTCCCAGGTATGCTCACCGCCTAAGTGGCGGGGAATTACATGATCTAAAGTCAGCTCCCGTGTCTGCTTGCCGCAGTATTGACAGGTATACTGATCTCGGAGAAAAACCCTTCGCCGAGTGAGCTTCCACCGAGGGGTGGGACGCCTGACCAAGTGGCTCAATCGAATCACTGAGGGGATGGCTAGCGAGAAGGAAGGGCTTCGGATGAAGCCAGAGTTATTCTCCACCACCTCAGCCTTACCAGCGAGTAGAAGTGTAACTGCCCGGCGAACTCGGGAAACATTCAGCGGCTCGTAATCCTGATTCAGGACCAACACCGCGGAATTTATCATCGCCTATCCCTAGGAATAAACATAAAGGGCACGCTTAAGCATTGGCCCTCCAGGTCGAATTATATCAAACCCAATGTAGGCCTGCAACTACAATCCCAAAGCGAATCAATCGGTCCGGCCCAGAAATATTTTGAGGAATGGGAAAAGTCCAGCCATGAGCAAGAAAGCTGCCGAGCCCAGGCAAGCCCCCAGGAGGTTAACCTGGCCAAACTGAGCCCAGCGGGCTACCCCAGAGAGATAGAACCCGAGGTGCCCGACAACCCCGCCGGCCAAGCTAAGGAAGAAAGGCCTGATTTTCCCCTCGGGCACAAGCACCGGAAAGAACTTCTGTCCCGTGACCTCCAGCAGGGCGGCGATTAAGGGTAATAGAAGAAGTGTATACATGCGGTGGGGAAATCCTGTAGCAGTTAGCCAGCGCTATCACCTACGTGTACTCCCCAAGCAACCAACCCCGGGAAAGGGCCTCCTTCTCCATCATCTCCGCCGCCGTGTAGGGGTCCATTTCACCCTGCTCTACCTTCTCGATAAGGGATGCCAGCCCCCTGTCTCCCCTTAGTAGCTGACAAAGTCGACTTCGGAGCCTCTGCTCCACTCTCTGCAGCAGCTCCTCTCGGCGTTGCTGCTGCTTCCGACGCATCAGCTCACCGCTGTCCTTGAGGTACTCACGATGCCTCTCCATCGCTTGATAGAGTTCTTCTATGCCCACATCGTTGATTGCCTGGGTAGCGACTATAGGAGGCTTCCACTGAGAATTGTGGGAGCCCAGCTTCAGCATGGACTCTAGCTCCAGTATCAGCCTGTCCACACCCTGACGGTCGGCTTTGTTGACCACAAATACGCTGGCAATCTCCATCAGCCCAGCCTTCATGGCCTGGACAGCATCTCCGGCCTCAGGAACCAGAACAACTATAACGGTATCGGTGACCTCCATGATGTCAAGCTCGGTCTGACCCACGCCGACAGTCTCCACCAAGATCAAATCTTTACCAAAGGCATCCAGAAGCTTAATCACACCACGCGCTGTATGAGGGAGGCCGCCTCGGCTGCCTCGAGTGGCCATGCTGCGGATGAACACGCCGGGGTCCAAGTAGTGCTGTTGCATTCGGATTCGGTCTCCGAGCACTGCTCCACCGCTGAAGGGACTGGTGGGGTCAACCGCTACTATTCCCACCGAAAGTCCCCTGCCACGCGCTACCCTGGTCAAACGATCCACCAAGGTGCTTTTGCCTCCCCCAGGAGGGCCAGTGACCCCTACTAGACAAGCCCTCCCCAAATAGGGATGAATATGCTTCATTATTTCAGGAACTTCCGGGGCATCCCTCTCCACCAGGCTGATGAGACGGGATAAGGGTTGCAATTCCCCCTGCAGCATCTTCTCTACGAGTTCCATCGTATCCTCTGTCATCTTAGCACAGTTTATTTGGAGGCGCAAAGCCTGCACCCTGGAAAGTGTGGTATAATGGCCTTAGAAGGATGGAAAACATCTGGCTCGTCGTTACGCAGGAGAAGGGAGGACTTGACCGATACAGTCAGGAACTGGCTTATCGGCTTCCAGTAGAGACACTGGAGAGCCGCCGCTACCTCAAGCTTAGGGAAAGCCTGGCTCTGCTCCGCTCTCTCCAGGCAGTGAAAGGTCTCCTTCATTTGCCCAATCAGCACTTTGGAAGATTTGCCTTTTTCTTGAAAACGCCTTTCATCATAACTGTCCATGACGTGGCTCGCTTCAGATTCCGCCTGGCGAAGGAAGCCCTGAGCGAGAGGTTAGGCCTCTGGCTGGACAGGAAAGGCATTGGGGGAGCTAAGCTTATTATTGCTGTCTCGAAATTCACCAAGAGAGATCTAGTTGAACTCCTCAGAGTTCCACCGGAGAAGGTAGCAGTAATCTACAACGGGATTGACCACGGCATTTTTTACCCCAGGGACAGGAAACCTCTGAAATCCCCTTACCTTATCTATGCGGGCTCGGAGAGGCCCAGGAAAAACCTAGGGAGGCTTCTGGAAGCCTTCGCCCTAGTGAAGAAGGAATTCCCTGATCTCAAGCTAGTCAAGGTAGGACAAGCAGGTAGAGACCCAAGATTCAGGCAGTCCACCTTAGCCAAAGTGGAGAAGCTGGGGCTGGAAAAGGATGTCATCTTCGTAGGACATCTTAAAGATAATAAGCTGGCTGAATATTACTCTGGGGCTTTAGGTCTGGTTTACCCCTCGCTCTACGAGGGCTTTGGGTTTCCACCCCTTGAGGCCATGGCCTGCGGCTGTCCCGTCGCTGCCTCTCGGACATCCTCTATTCCCGAAGTGGTGGGAGATGCCGGACTGCTCTTCGACCCCCGTAACGTAGAGGAAATGGCCCTGATGATAAAGAAGCTGGTTAGCGATGAGGAGCTACGTAAGAGACTCATCAGCGCCGGCTTTGAGCAGTCAGGTAAATTCTCCTGGGAGAAAGCTGCTGAAAAGACCTGGCGGCTTTACCGGCATCTGGCGGAGATGTAGCCACCTCTCCAAACCGAAGAGGTACTAGAGCAAGTAATCCTCCTTCTTCCACCTCGTATGTAGCTCCTTTATCCTTTTGATGGCATACTGGCAGGCCTCAAAGGCAGGCCCACGGTGACCGGCACTTACAGCAACAAATAGAATATTATCCCCCACCTCCAAAACACCAGTGCGGTGGAGTATGGCGACCTCTTGCACATCGAACTTCTGCCGGACCTCGGTCTCAATATCCCCCAGGCTTTCCTTCAAGGTAGAATCAGCCACCTCAAAGACAAGCCTTCGGATGCGCCTCCCCTCCGAAGAACTACGCACCGTGCCCAGATAGGCTACCACTGCCCCAGATTCTGAACTTCGCAAGGCAGCCATGGGCCCTTGAGTGGCGATAGGGCCTTTGGTTACTTGGACCATCTATCCAGAGCTCACGCCTCAGGCGGCAGGCACCTTAGGTAGTGAGGTCAATGCCTCCCTCACCTTTTCCTCAGGATAAGCGTAGTCTTGCAACTTGCCGGAGAGATAGGCCTCATAGGCAGCCAGGTCAAAGTGCCCATGTCCACTGTGAGCTATCAGGATGGTCTTTGATACGCCCTCTTCCCTGCACTTGAGGGCTTCATCAATGGCTACCTTAACGTTGTGGGTTGGCTCAGGAGCGGTAATAATGCCCTCAGTGCGGGCAAACTTTACCCCGGCCTCAAAGCACTGGGTCTGGGGCACAGCCACGGCCTCAATCAAGCCCAGTCTATGAAGGTGGCAGATAGTAGGGGCCATACCATGATAGCGCAGTCCACCGGCGTGGATTGGGGGCGGAATAAAGCCGTGCCCTAGGGTATACATCTTGATCAGGGGCGTCATCCCAGACAGATCACCAAAATCATATTCATATAACCCCTTGGTCACGGTGGGACAGCTTTCCGGCTCACAGCAGATAATGCGCATATCTGGCTTCTTCCCGCTAATTTTATCCCGAATCCAGGGGAAGAATTGTCCGGCGAAGTTTGAGCCCCCGCCAATATTGCCGACGATAATGTCGGGGTAGGCATCAGCCATCTCCATTTGCTTGCGGCACTCTTCCCCCTGGATGGTCTGGTGAAGCAGGACATGGTTAACCACGCTGCCCAGGGAATATCTATAGCCCTCATGGTTCATCATATAGTCTATTGCCTCGCTAATAGCCAGACCTAAGCTGCCGGGACAATCAGGCCACTTTTCCAGCATCTCTCGTCCTGGCCTGGTCTCAGGACTGGGGCTGGGGACGCAATCAGCCCCCCAGACGTTCATGGCGATGCGGCGGTAGGGCTTCTGGTCATAGCTAATCCTGACCATAAACACCTTGATGTGAAGGCCAAAGAATGCCCCCGCCAGACTCAGGGCACTGCCCCACTGCCCAGCACCGGTCTCGGTAACTAAGCCCTTGAGCCCTTGTTTCTTAGCATAGTATGCTTGAGCGGTGGCCGTATTGGGCTTATGGCTGCCAGCCTGATTGGTCCCTTCATATTTAAAGAAAATCTTGGCTGGCGTATCCAGAGCCTTCTCCAGCCGATACGCCCGATACAAATTTGTTGGCCTCCAAGTGCGGTAAACCTCCTGCAGCTCCTCAGGGATCTCAATCCAGCGGTCTTTCCGGTTGAGCTCTTGCTTGGCGCATTCCTCAGAGAATACATGTGATAGGTCGTCAACGGTCACCGGCTTTCCAGTCCCCGGGTGCAGCATTTCTGGCATGTCCCCCGGCATATCAGCCATAATGTTGTACCAACGGGTTGGCATGTCCTTCTGATCAAGGAAATATATTCCTTTCTCCACTTTACCCTCCTTCCCAGGTTTTGGCGTTTAGATTGAAGCCCGACGCAGAACCTCATTCTTCGCCCCCCTCAGGGGGCTAATCTCGACGTGAATAGAACATTTTCCCTCCTCCAATCAAGAGGCCCCTGCCCTGTCCTGATATTATGCTCTAATATACCATGGGGTTTTTTGCCTGTCAATTGAACGTGCTTGCTTGGCCTTATGTCCTACCTTAGAGGACTGTGGCCGTCCTCATAAAGGAACTAGAGGTGCCAGAATCTGCCCTACTAAGCCTTACTTTATCATCATGCTTGGGAGCCACAAAGCTAACTGGGGGAAAACAGCAACTAGGGCCACGCCAATTAATTGGAGTCCTATAAAGGGAATGACGCCACCTACTATGTGCCGGCGAAAATCTATCCCTTTAGGCGCCACTCCTTTTATATAAAAAAGGGCCGGGGCCATGGGAGGTGTGAGAAAGGACGTCTGCATAGTGACACAGAAGAGGATGGCCGCCCATAAGGGGTCAAAGCCAAGCTCGGCAATTATAGGGGTGAAGATCGGGACGAGGATTGGAACTATGCCCACCCACTCCATAAACATGCCCAGGACAAAGAAGGCAAACGCCATTACGGCCAGTACGCCCCACCGTCCTATATGTAAGCCCAGTAGTGCCTCTCTTACCAAGTCACCTCCTCCAATTAGCATGAAAGTTCCCGTAAAAACAAAAGCTCCGGCTACTATCACCAAAATCATGCTGGAAACTCTTAAGGTTCGGTAGACTGACTCTTTAAGAGTAGGCCAGCTGAGCCTCCGATAGACGAGGGCTAATATCATGCTGGCAAATGCTCCTACAGCCCCTGCCTCCGTGGGAGCAGCTACGCCGAAGAAAATCGTCCCTAAAACAGCCAAGATGAGGAAAAGGGTGGGGAGAAGGGAAGTTACGACCATTAGGAACTTCCTCACTACGGGGATTGCCCTTTGCTCAGGGGGAAGTGCTGGACCTAACTCCGGCCTAAGAAAGCATTTCACTACTATGTAAAGGATGTACAGTGCTGAGAGAGTTAGCCCGGGAAAGATGGCGCCTATGAAAAGCTTCCCGACCGACAATCCAGCCATGGGTCCATATACGACTAGCATGATGCTGGGGGGAATAAGAATGCCTAGAGTTCCCCCAGCACAAATGGTACCGCAGCTCAGCGCCTTGTCATATCCTCGCTTCAGCATCTCCGGAAGGGCAAAAAGCCCCATGACGATCACCGGAGCCCCCATAATCCCCACTGCTGCAGCCATGATAGTGCAAACAACTATAGCCGCTAATGCCAGCCCTCCCCTCAAACCACCCAGGACTACATGCGTCGAGGAGAAAAGCCTCTCCGCAGCTCCTGAATACTCCAACATTATCCCCATAAAAACGAATAAGATGATGGCCACGAGAATGTAGTTCTGCATCGTCTCAAAAACGCGAAGGATCATCATCTGGAAGAAGCCATGCCCCACGCCCAAGAAACCAACTATCAGAGAGATACCTAGCATCACAAAGGGGACAGGGAACCCAACAGCAAGTCCGATTATAAGGCCGGCGAAGAGCATAATAAGCAGGACCTCAGGGCTTAAGGTCAAGGCTCCCTCCCCTTCATAATAAAGGCCAAACAGCGAGCGAATTTCACCATTCCCTGAATCAAAAGCAAAAAGGCTGCCAGCGGGATAATGGTCTTAAAGGGGTAGATCGGGGGAGACCACATACTTACCCCGGAATGCTCCAGCATTCTCCAAGACTTCAGGGCAAAGTCGGTGCCAAAATAGAGGAGTGCACCTATCGAGGGAAAGAAGAATACTAGATAGCCGATGGCATCAATAATCGCCCTCACTTTAGGGGAAACCTTCTCGTAAATGACTTCTATTCTTACATGCTCGTCAGTGAGAAGGGTGTAAGCCGCCCCTATCATAAAAATGGCGCCATAGAGCATATAAGAGATATCATAGGACCACCTCGTGGGGGCATTGAAGACATATCTGGCTACTGTGTCGTAGACAAGCTCCAATACAAGGAAAAGCCCTGCCCAGGCAATGGCCTTACCTGACCATTCGCTAAGGTGGTCAACAAACTTTGAGAGGGCCGGCCCAATGTGCATAACCAAACCTCAAGATGCTGGCCGACTCACACAAGTGACAATCTTGGCAGACCCGCAATTTCCCCTTACGAATTTCTAATTCTAGGCGAGGGGATTTAGAAAGCATTTTATGGCTATTTTGGCCCTTCTACTCTGCATATGGGTATGGCAATCGAACCAGGCTGGCGTAAGGCTCTACTTTCTTCCGGTATTCCCTCTGCGAGTCCAACACTTTGGCAAACATGGGGTCCTTCTTAGCATGCTCATCCAGCACTTCATTGCCTATTTTCACTATTCCAGCTATCATCTCGGGAGAGAGCTTTGATATGTGAAGTCCGGGGTAATGCCTGAAGTACTCCATGGCCTCTGCATCCTGTTTTAAAGCCTCATTCACAGCCCAGAAACAACTGTCCCTTAAAGCTACCTTAACCTTGAACTTCAGATTTTCAGGTAACTTCTCCCAGGACTTCTCATTCACCAACGTTTCCAAGGGGGCACACGGTTCGTGTATTCCAGGAACCTTCAGGTATTTCATTATCTCTGGAAAGCCAAGTTTCTTGTCTATGGCCGGAGTAGCAAATTCAAAAGCATCTATCACGCCTCTCTCCGCTGCAGAATATACCTCCGCTCCAGGAAGGCTAACTACTCGTGCGCCTAGTCTCTCCAGGCACTCTCCCCAAATGCCCACCGTCCGGAATTTGAGCCCTTTAAAATCAGCCAAAGAGTTAATCGGCTTATGTGACCAGCAGAAATTTTCCGGGCCGAGTATCCCGTAAGGGGGGAGTACCTTGACATTGTGTCCTCTATATAGTTCATTCCAGAGCTCTAGTCCCCCGCCGGTGTAGATCCAACCCAGCATCTCCCGGAGCTGGAGCCCATTAGGGTATGAATTGCCGAAAAGCACCGAGGCAGGAAACTTACCCACCCACCAGCCTGCCCAAGTGCAGGCCAGGTCTAGCGTGCCTGCGCTTACAGCATCAAACACCTTCATGCCTGGAACTATGGCCCCACCAGGATTCATCTTGATCACCAACTGCCCCTCGGTCAGCTCTGCGACCTCATTGGCAAAATGCTCCGCTGGCGCATAAAGCTGAGGGAGCCCCGCAGCATAGCTGGACTGTGCCGTCCAGACTATCTTCTCCGGTGCTGGAGATGGGGCTGAAGCAGGCGTTGGGACAGGTGCTGGACCTGGCGTCGGCGTGGCTACCTTCTTGCCACAGGCAATCAAAAGAAGCGCGACCAACAAGATTAAGATTACGGGGACTAGCACTATTCTGTTCCTCACTTATCCACCTCCTTATCGGAATCTAAACAATATTGTCCTAAAACTTCTTTATCTCGGTCTTTCACCCCCCTCGCCATTGGAATTCCCCAGCAGAGCTTGCATCTTTTTAGCTATGGCTCGATCAATTGTGCCTTTAGCCAAAGCAATAGGGACTGTATTGAGCCCTAGCTCCCTATAAAGGCTGAGGAGGGAGGGTTCCCTTTCTCTTAAAGCGGCTAAATGTTTCCCAATAGTGCTTAAATCTCCCCGAGCGATGGGGCCGGTAAGGCAGTTAGGGAGGCCTATGCTGTCTATGTTGTCCACTGTGCCCCGGAGTAAAGGCATAAGGGCTTTTGTTGCCTCGGGTGTGGACACACCAAACCTTCCGAAGAGGTCAGTAGCTATTTTTATCAGGGTTACCAAATAATTACAGGCAAAGACGGCGGCAGCGTGGTAGAGTGCCTTGTCACCTGGCCTAAGTTCCATCCAATTGCCTCCTAAAGCGGTTGCCATGCCTTTCAATGTGGTCAATAGGGGCTCCTCAGCTTCGATGCCAAAGGTAGACCCGGGTAGATTCTCTATGGCCCGGCTAATGCTAGCAAAGGTCTGACATGGGTGGAAGGAACCCACTCTGGCACCTGCCCTCTTGGCCGGCTCCAGGATATCGAGGGAAGCAGCGCCACTGCAATGAACAACGCTTTGGTTGGCACGCCAGTTAACCTCCGCAGCTACCTCAGGGATAATATCATCCGGGGTGGTAATTAGGACAAGCTCAGCTTGGTCGGCCACGTCCTGGGCCGCTTCACAAACCCGGCAATCGGCCACCATCCCAGCTAGCCTTTGCGCTGAAGTTAAACTTAAGCTAAAAACAGCAGTTACAGGAAAGCCCGCCTGGGAAAGCCTGACGGCTAGAGCTGTACCTACTATTCCAGCGCCGATAAAGCCCACTTTTATTTGCACGGGCTTCCCCGGGGTAAATCTGATATTCTGAGTTAATCCTTGGCCCTTTTCATTATCTCAGAGATTATGCCTTCATCCATGGTGTAGCTTTCCTTGAGAGTAGGGAAGCTCTCGGCTTTAACCTCCGAGATATACCTGCTAACGGCTTCTTTTATGACTTTATTTAATTTAGCATACTGCTTGGCGTGCCTTGGCACAAACTCGGTATACAGGCCCAAGAGATCGCTTATAACCTGCACTTGGCCATCGCAGTCCTTTCCAGATCCAATGCCGATAGTGGGGATGCCTACTCCTTGGGTGATAAGCTTTGAAAGCTGCCTCGGAACTAACTCAAGGACTATGGCAAAAGCCCCCGCTTCCTCAAGAGCCTTTGCATCATTAAGAAGAGCAGTTGCAGTTTCCAACGTCTTACCGACAACCTTAAATCCCCCCAGTTGATGCACCGATTGGGGGGTAAGGCCGATATGGCCCATCACCGGAATCCCGCAGGAGACGATGTGTTCGACCACCGGCGCTATATTCTCACCCCCCTCAAGCTTAACTGCTTGAGCCCCTCCCTGTTGGATGAACCGGGCAGCATTACGTAAAGCCTCATCTCGGCTAATGTGGTAAGTCATAAAAGGCATATCCCCCACAATTAAGGCCCTTTTTGTCCCCCTAACTACAGCTTTGGTATGGTGCAACATCTCCTCCATAGTTACCGGGATAGTGGATTCATAGCCTAATACTACCATACCTAAGCTATCCCCCACCAAGATAAGGGGCACACCAGCCTCATCAATAAGTTTAGCTGTGGAGTAGTCATAAGCGGTAAGCATGGGGATTTTCTCACCCCTTTGTTTCATTTCTCTTATCTGGTCAATATTGATACGCATAATAGTAAGTTCAAAAATATAAATTCTCCGCCCAGCCCATCCCTCCGCTTTTTCTAGGCAGGATTATATATTGCCTAGAATTCCCTTGTCAATTCGTTCGTCGTTTTGAATCATAAAGCCATCTGGCGGATGACCATTTAATTTGGCACATCGACTCCTTGAGATAGGCCAGCTCTGCAAAATCAATTTTGCCACTTCCCTACCTTGCCAGGCTGACTCTCGTTATAGCTTAGAACCGAACTAATGGCATTGGCGGCGGCGGCAAACGAATAGTAAACGGCTAACCGGGAAGAAACAAGCTTTTGGCTAAAGGAGAAAATTTCCTTTTCCTCCCCTGGCAAAATGCTGGGTTCAAGTACTATAGCCATTGGTTTTGAAGCTAGCCTCCTCCCTTCTAGCATCCCCTGCACCATCTGCAATTCCCGGCCCCTGGCACCCCTTGGGGCCTGACCGGGTCTCACAAATCCGACCAGGAAGTCAACGCCTTCCCATCGGGAAACAATGCGGATGGTTTCGACCAGCTTCTCCGTTTCCGTAATCGTTTGGGAGTAGTCTATGGGATTACGTAAAATATTGCCCGCTGCCGGGGTGAACTCCCGTATACGGCCTCTGATCTCCTGAGGGAACGGCGGAACTCTCAGCCCTCTCTTCTCGAACTCATCGGTTATCAGAACGCTGGCTCCACCTCCCGCTCCTACTAGAGCCACATTTCTCCCCCGGGGAAGAGGCAGGAATAAAAGCGTGACCAATATGTCAGCCATCTCTTCCAGAGAGTGGACTCGGATTATCCCCAGTTGTCTGCACAGGGCGTCCCAGGTAACTTCGCTCCCGGCGAGGGCTCCAGTATGGCCAGCGGCTGCCCTAGCGCCTCCTTCAGTAGCACCTGCCTTAAGTAATATGACCACCTTTTCCTCTGCTGCTTTACCTAGCACCTGGCGTAATCTCTTCCCCTCCTTCACTCCCTCGATGTACAGGGCTATTATTTTAGTACCCGGGTCAGCCGCAAGTTGTTCGAGGAAGTCGCTTTCATTGAGGTCACATGCATTGCCATAGCTTATAACCTTGCTGAAGCGAATACCACGCCAGGCTGCTTGCCTAACTAGATTTATAGCATTCCCGCCGCTTTGACTAATAAAGGCCACCGCTCCCCCCTCCTTAGGAAAACCGGGGTCGAAAGATAGGCGCGATTCAGGGCAATAAATTCCCATGCAGTTGGGGCCTATGATTCTGACTCCTCTCCTTCGCGAAATTTCGGCTAATTCAGCCTCTAACCGTGCCCCTTCCTCCTCACCCGTTTCGCTAAAGCCAGCAGTACAAAAATGCACCGCTTTTACTCCCTTAGCAGCACACGCCTCAACTAGCCCGGGAGCTGCCTGGGCGGGAATTGTACTAATGACGTAATCTATGACATCCGGAACATCCTCCAGCCTGGGGTAAACCTTGAGCCCTTCAACTTCACCACCCCGGGGATTTACCAGATAGATCGGCCCCTCAAATCGAAATTCGAGGAGCGAGTCCAGAAAGGTTCTGGTCCAATGCTCAGGATTAGTGACTGTGATTCCAACAAGAGCAACTGAGCGGGGGTGGAAAAGGGGCTCTAAGTTGTCATAAGTCAAGCTCAACCTCTCCTGCTCTTGGTCAAGGCAGCCAATTGTCTATTTTAGTGGAGGTAAGGCAGACTGTCCAGCAGTGCCGCTACCTCTCCCAAACGCCTTGTAGTGGCTCTTCGGGAGACGGGGTCTTGTTGGCCACATCCCTGTCAACTTTAATGAGAATATCTTCAAGTCAGAGCTGCCAGGGAGGGTGGATGTTGACACGGTTTAGAATCCGGATTTATTATAGAAGCCCAAGAGCTGGCTGAGAGCAACAGCGGAGAGATCCAAAGGACGCGATAAGATTGTTCGGGGAATCGACGCTCGCAAACCTCGGTGGGATGACAAAGGGGGCGAACGAAATGATAGGCATCATAGGAACACTTGATACGAAAGGAGATGAAGTAGCCTACCTCAGCCAAGCGATCAAGGCCAGGGGCATAGCTACAGTTGTCATTGACTGTGGCATTTTGGGCGAACCACTTTTTGCAGCTGATATTTCTCGTGAGGAAGTGGCTCAAGCTGCTGGCGAAGACTTCACACAGGTTAGAGACAGGGGAGACAGAAGTCATGCCATACAGATAATGACAGAGGGAGCAATTAAGAAAGTAGCTGAGCTCCTCTCTCAGAGGAAACTATCGGCGGTTTTGGCTGTGGGCGGGGGTACTGGAACTGCTATTGGCACAGCGGTCATGCGAAGCCTCCCCTTTGGCATCCCAAAGGTAATGGTCTCCACAGTGGCTTCGCGCGATGTGCGAGGCTATGTTGGAACAAGCGATATAATCATGTACCATTCGGTGGTAGACCTAGCCGGGCTTAACGTTCTTGTTAGGGCAATCCTAGACCAGGCAGCTGGAGCAGCGGTGGGGATGGCAGAGGCAGCCTCAGAGATTAAACCTGCTCGTCCCTTGGTAGCTGTCACCTCCTTCGGGATATGTCCTCTGGCTGCTGAGCAGGCTAGGCCTTTGCTGGAAGCCAAGGGCTATGAGATGGTGACTTTCCATGCCAATGGCGTTGGCGGGAGAGCTCTAGAAGAACTAGTCGGCCAAGGGTTGTTTTGCGGAGTGTTGGACTTTGTGACTCACGAATTTGCAGACCAACTGTATGGTGGGTACTGTGCTGGCATAGGTTCCGAGAGGCTGGCCACAGCAGTTGGCAGAGGTGTGCCTCTTGTCTTGGCCCCGGGAGGACTGGATTGTATCGTCTTCGACTCCGCTGAGGATGTCCCAGAGATATTAGAGGGGCGTCAGCTTTATCATCATGACGTTCGGGTAGCGGTTCGCACCTCCCGGGAGGAACTAGAGGTCATCGCCAAGACCATCTCTGAGAGGCTGGCAAAAGCTAAGGGTCCGGTTGGCATATTGATCCCGCTAAAAGGATGGTCTGAGGTAGATAAAGAGGGAGCTGCCCTCTTCGACCCAGTTGCAGACAGTTTCTTTGTAGAGACTCTGGAGGGTTTGCTTCCTGCGGCAATTCCCATCAAAAAAGTCAACTTGCACATCAGCGAGCCTGAATTTGCCCGCCAAGCAACTGACTGGCTTGAGGGGATGATCCAGGGCTCGCTGTAGCGAAAGGCCTCTTATCTAGCTTTGCGCCAGCTACGAAGGATGTCAACTCTGCAACAGGATGTAGGACTCACGCGGCTTATCGGAGAGGGCAAGGCTGTGAGTGCCCCTAAAGCGCTATCTGCGTTGAAAGGTTTCCTTGACCAGCGAAATGAATCTACTCCCGGCCGAGGGAAGAGGAACATCCCGGCGGACAAGAACACTTGCCCCTACTGTTAGCTCATCCACCAGAGGAACTATTCTCAGCCTCCCTTGAGCGACTTCATCCTCCACGTTGGTGATGTGCATCAAAGCTATGCCTTTTCCCTCCTCAGCCAGCCTTTTGGCACACTCTAAGTAATCTGTCTCCACCAATATAGAAGGCTTTACCTCTGACCCTTCAGCCTCAAACCTCCTTAAGAGTATTTCTCGCGTGGCTGACTTCTCCGGCGGCAGGAGAAGTGGGTAACCACGAAGGTCGGCCAACTTTAGCTCTTTCTTTAAAAATATAGGGCTGGAGGGGGAGGTCACCAGCACCAATTTCTCCCCTTCAGACACCCTCATCGCCCTAAGCTTGCGAGTGCGATAATTCAGGTTTACTACAATGGCAACATCATGCTGTAGGTCTATGAGTTCTTCAACAATTTGATAGGAAGGGGCATTTTTAATTCTTAACTTTACATTGGGGAAAAGCTCCTCAAATCTGCTCGCCACCGAGCCGATGAGGGCAGAAAAGGTGACGGCCGCCCCGATGCGGAGCCCACTTTCCCTGAGGTTCTCCAGAAATCTTTCAGCATTCCTTACCTGTTCATAGATTCCTTCCGCATACTGGAAAAGAGCCTCCCCCGCCTTTGTAAGGTAGACCCTTTTTCTCCGCACATCGAGGAGCTTCACTCTGGCATTTCTTTCCAGGGCTTTCACATGGAGAGTCACCGCTGGCTGACTTAAAAATAGCTTCTCCGAAGCCGCACTGAAGCTTTTCTCCCTGGCAACGAAATAAAAGACCATCAGGTGATAAAGATTTAACCTCGGTGGCTTCATTGTCGTTAAGTGAAAAGCTCGATTTACCGCGATGGACTAAATAAATTAGTCGGGGAGATGAACAGCAAAGGAAGTGAAGCAGATTTGCATCTGCCTCTTCATCAGATGTCCTTTTCCGAAAACTAATAACATTATAAGCAATCGTATATTGAAAATCTTCTTCCGAAGTCCTATAAAAGGGGAAACAAATCTTCTTTCCTCTGATTATACCACAGTAACCTAGTAGAAAAGTAGCAAGAGTTTGAGAGAGGAGAAATGAAACTGATAGTGGGAATTACTGGAGCATCGGGCGTCATTTACGGGATTAGGTTGCTCGAGGTCCTCCACCCTATCGAAGCGGTTGAAACACACCTTATTATTTCCAAGGCAGGTGAGCTAAACATAGGATATGAAACTGATTGGAAGGTAGAAGATGTAAAAGCTTTGGCAGATTTTTCCTACGACGTCCATGACCTCAAAGCGCCTCTTAGCAGTGGCTCATTCAAGATAGACAGCATGGTAGTCGCTCCTTGCTCCATGAAAACCTTATCTGCTTTAGCCAACTCATATGCTGAGAACCTACTAATCCGGGCCGGTGACGTAACTCTTAAGGAGCGGAGAAAATTGA
>CAZJSO010000016.1:0-9909 GCA_964548795.1 uncultured Dehalococcoidia bacterium
ACCTAGAGCCAGCCTGGCAAGAAGTCCAGCCAGGACAGAAGTTCACCGTAAAGATTCAGGTAAGGCCTGCTGAGTGGGGCGTTAGCGGAGGAGAAATACTGCTATCCTTCGATTCCACAGCCATGAAAGCAGTAAGCCTGGAGCCAGGCAATCTTCTGGGTCCCAATCCATTGGTCGGCTTAAAGCGAATAGATAATGAAGTCGGCACCTTAAGGTGTGCTTTGGCTCGGGTGGGAGCAACTCCCATCCCCACACCCCCAAGGGATTTCGCGGTCATCAAGTTCAAGGCTTTGGAGACGGCCAGAGCCGGGACCTATAAGTTGAAGCTAGCTAAGGTCGGCCTGGCCGATGAGAATTTTAAAGATGTAAGGGACATCAAAACCCAAGGGGCGGTGGTGAAGGTCAAGCAACGCTAGCGGCAAGCCCTCGTTTGACCAGGCTCCCGATCGTTCAGCATATTCCTCAATTTAGGGATTTAGACTCTTGGGAGTAATTTCAAATCCGAAGAGCGGTAGAACTTCCAGGGAGGATTTTGCTAGAATAGGCGGAAAGATGATAAAAGTGCTGCACTTCGCTGACCTGCATCTCGGGGTGGAAAGCTACGGGCGGATTGACCCCTCGACAGGGCTTTCCTCCCGGCTTTTGGACTTCCGTCAGGCGCTCAAAGAAGTGGTGGACTTCGCCCTGGAAAACGACGTTGACTTGGTGCTATTCTGCGGCGATGCCTACAAGAACCGCAACCCCTCCCAAACCCAGCAGCGGGAGTTCGCCAAGGAGATCAGGCGGCTGGCGGAAAATGGGGTCCCAATCTTCCTGCTGGTAGGAAATCACGACCTGCCCAGTGCTATAGGGCGAGCCACATCGGTGGAAATATTCGACACCCTGGCAATACGGAACGTCTTCGTCGGTGATAAACCGGAGTTGCATCGGATAGAGACTAAACATGGCAGGCTACAGGTGGTCAGCCTACCCTGGTTCAGGCGGGATATGGCTCTAGGAGAGGAGACCAGGAACCTTCCCCTGGAAAGGCTTAACGAAAAACTGGAAGAGTTCATAAGCTTTGAGCTCGACCGCCTTATTCGCTTGGCCGATCCAGATCTCCCTACCATACTGGCCGGCCATCTCTCGCTCTCCACGGCTAAGCTGGGATCCGAGAGGGGTTTGATGGTGGGCAAAGAGCCCATGCTCCGCCAGTCCAGTCTAGCACGCCCGGAGTTCGACTACGTCGCTCTGGGCCACATTCACCATCCACAGGTTTTATCGCTGAATCCTCCCATCGTCTACTCCGGGAGCCTCCAGCCCATTGACTTCAACGATGAGGGGGAGGAGAAAGGCTTCTACCTCGTTGAGCTGGAGAGGGGCAGGGTAGAGTACAGATTCCATCCAGTGAAGATAAGACGCTTCTTGACCATCTCGGTCGATGCCAACGGTGATTATCCCACAGAGGTTATACTTCAGGCCATACAAAGGGAGGAGGTGAAGGACGCCATCGTGCGCTTAAGGATAAAGACTTCTACCACCCAGGAGAGTTTAATTCGAGAAGGAGAAATCCGTCAAGCCCTGAAAGGGGCCCAGGCAGTACTTATTCAAAAGGAGTTCGAGCGAGCTTCTCAACCCCGGGTGAAGGTGGAACGGCCCGAGGAGCTCACCCCTTTAGAATGGTTAAGTCTGTATTTGAAGTCCAAAAAGATGCCGCCGGATAAGACCAAAGTACTCTTAGAGTATGGGGAAAGGCTCATCAGGGAAACAGGGGAGAGCCTAACCCAATGAAAAGGAGGGTATTAAATGAAGATATTGAAATGGCTCCTGATCTCCATCGGATCGCTTATCGGGCTACTGCTCATCCTCGCTGGTATATTCTATTTCTTGGCCAGCCGCCCGCCGGCCATAAAAAGTGAAATGAGGCCGGTAGAGGTCTCAGCTGAGGCGACGCACAGCCTGGAACAGAAGGTTAAATCATTCCAACAAGAGGTGGAAGGGGCAGCCAGGGCCGGTGAGAAAAAGCCGGTAAAGCTGGAGATAACAGAGGGAGAACTTACCTCCAAGCTAAACCAGTTCATCCAAGAACAAACTTCCAAAGAAGAGCTGCCAATCGAGGTGAAAAATATCCAGGTCAACGTCAAGAATGGTGAATTGTTACTTGCCGGCGAAGCAAATATTTCAGGGGTCAAGTTCCAGGGTGGGGCAAAGGCCGCCATGAGAACAGAGGATGGCAAGATCAAGCTGGAGGTGAGCAAGGTTGACCTAGGTCGTCTTCCTCTGCCGGGCAAGGTGAAGAAAAAAGTTATGAGCCTCATCCCAGAGGGAGGTACCACCCTCAAGCTCGAAGATTTGCCAATAGGACTGGAGAAGGGTCTTCCTGTAGACCTAAAGAACGTCCGCCTGGAGGACGGAAAGCTGATCATCGAAGGGGTGACGAAGTAAGCCATAAGTCTAATATGACTCAACTAACCCTCTACGGTGGGGTGGAAGAAATCGGGGGGAACCAAATTCTCCTGGAGGACAGCGACAGCCGAATTTTTCTCGACTTTGGCTTCCCCTTCGGAAGACGCTCACTCTACTTTGAGGAGTACCTCAACCCTCGCCCCGGTGCCGGCCTCCTCGATCCCTTAGAGATGGGTCTCCTTCCACCCCTGCGGGGGATTTACCGCGGAGACCTGATGCCAGATGAGTCCCTCTGGCAAAGGTTCGAGGGCTCTCCGCTGTATCGAAGGCTCGAAAAAGTAGATGGTGTTCTCCTCTCCCATGCCCATCTGGATCACAGCGGGTATATCTCCTTTCTGCTCCCCGAGATACCTGTTTACTCTACGACCCTTACCGCCTTCATCGCTAAGGCAATGCAGGACAGCAGCCCTCCCAACTTTGAGAGGGAGGTCTGCTATGCCAGCCCCCGAAAGTTGGAGAAGGGCTACCTCAGAGTTCAAGGAAGCTACATCAGACGCCCCTTCGTCTTCCTGGATGGAAGTTCGCTCTCGAAGGAGGCCTGGAACTTCTGGAACACCTCTCCCGTGAGGCGGAGAACCTTGGAGTTCTCCCCCCCCGCACCTGAGAAAGGGAGAATTGGCAATCTTAAGCTCAAGTTTTTCCCGGTAGATCACTCCATCCCCGGAGCCTGTGCCTTCGCTGTGGAAACCTCCTCCGGCTGGGTGGTCTATACCGGTGACCTCCGCCTCAAGGGGAAGAAGGCCTACCAGACCCAGGGGTTCATAGCCGAGGCACGGAAACTCAGACCTCGCCTTCTCCTCTGCGAGGGCACCCGGGCCAGCGAAACTGGCTCGGTCTCAGAAGAAGAAGTTTACCAGAATGCTCTCCAGGCTGCCAAGAGCGAAAGGGGGCTGGTGATTGCCGACTTCGGCCCGCGCAACGTTGAGCGTCTCCTCACCTTTCATCGGATTGCCCGTGAGGCTGGACGGAGGTTTCTTATCCTAGCCAAGGATGCCTACCTTCTCGAGGCCATGCAGCTCATCTCGCCCGAGCTCTCCCCGCTGGCTGAGCAATCAGACGTCCTGATCTACCAGGACTTGAAATCCCGGCTGGCCGCCTGGGAAGAAGGCGTACACCGGCGTTTCCAAGGGAAGCTTATCTCCTCGGCTGAGGTTCGAAAGTATCCACAGGATTTCGTCCTCTGCTTTAGCTTCTGGGACATGGACGAGCTAATTGATATTGCCCCACGGGGAGGCACCTATATCTACTCCTCCAGTGAGGTGTTCGATGAAGAAGGGGCACTGGATATGAAGCGCCTCCACAATTGGATAAAGCACTTTGGCCTGAGGCCTGTTGGTCTGCCTCGGGAAGAAATTGGCTGGAAGGTGCCTGAGGGGGAGGAAGGACTGCATGCCTCAGGACATGCTAGTGGTCCTGAACTATTGGACCTCATCCGAGAAATAAGGCCCCAAACTCTCCTCCCCATCCACACCGAAAAGCCAGATTATTTCTTGGAGAGGCTCCAAGGTACGGGGATCGAAGTGCATCCCCCCAAGCCAGGGGAAACTCTCCTAATCTAAGCCGGAGAAGATGGTTCCAGCAAGGCTGCGCTTACGCAACTTTATGTGCTATCGGGAAATTCCCGATCTTGATTTTACCGGCATGCACGTGGCTTGCCTCTCCGGCGAGAACGGGCATGGCAAATCGGCCCTGGTTGATGCCATGACCTGGGCCCTTTGGGGTAAAGCTCGAGCAACGAGCGACGATGAGCTAGTTAGGCTGGGAAGCAGTGAGGTGGAGGTAGATTTTGAGTTCTTCGTCGAAGGCCAGCTTTACCGAGTTATCCGTAAGCGAACAAGGTCCACCCCCCGACGTCGAGGGCAATCAGCCCTGCAGCTCTTGATAGCCGAGAACGAAACTTTCCATGACATCAGCGCCAATACCATCGCTGGGACTGAGCAGAAGCTTGTAACCGATATCCTCCACCTGGATTATCAGACCTTTATCAATAGCGCCCTACTCCTCCAAGGGCGAGCTGATGAGTTCACCACCAAGCCACCGGGGGAGCGCAAAGAGGTGCTGGGGAAAATCCTGGGGCTTTTATATTATGACAAGCTAGAGGAGAGGGCCAGGGAAGTAAGCCGGGAGAAAGACAAAGAGAGGGTCAGACTAGAAAGCGCTATAGCTGAGATCGAGACCGAGCTTGGCAGGAAAGAGGACTACGAAAGGGAGCTGAGCGAAGTTCAAGCCCAGTTATCGGAGGTAGCAGCCAAGCTCCAGACTGAGGAGACCAGGCTCGAGGCACTTCGAGCCACTAAAAAAGAGCTTGATCTCAAGAAACAAGAGCTGGCCAACCTGGAGCAACGCTTAAGAGGGGCAAAGGAAGAGGTGCAATCTTGGGAAGAGCAGATGAGGAGGCACAAGGACAGGATCGTCGAGCAGAAAGCCATCCTCAGCAAAAGTGCAGAGATAGAGGAAGGATATGCCCAGCTCGTGAGCCTGAGGAAGGAGAATGACGAACTTAACCAGCGTCTGTCAGAGCTGGCCTCGCTAAACGAAGGGAAAAGCAAGCTGGAGACCGACATTGCTCGAGCAGAGGCCGGGCTGCAGGCAGCACGAAGACAGGCCCAAGATAAGATAAAAGAGTTGGAATCACGCTCCCGGGGCCGGGCCAAGCTGACTGAAGAACTGGAGCAGGTGAAGGCGAAATTAAGCGAAATTTCCTCCTGGGAGAGGCGATTAACGGAGGAGAGGGAAAGAGAGAAGGGGCTCTTCGGTCAGATCTCCCACCTTAATCTCCAAAATAAAGGCCTCGAAGAGGAGGTGAGGGCTATCCAGGATAAGATATCCCTTCTAAGCCAAGGGGGAACGAGATGCCCTCTCTGCAATTCGGAGCTGGGGGAAGAGGGAAGAGAACGTATCCGTGAGAAATATGAGTCGGAGCTACAGGAGAAACACGAGCGTCGGCGGTCGAATAAATACGAACTACAGAAACTAACGAAGGAGTATGAAGTTCTAAGGCGGGAAGTGTCTGAACTGGAGCACAGGATAAGTCAGGGGCAGAAAGAATGGCAGGGCAGGAGGGCTACCCTCGAGAAGGAGCTACTGGAGGCACAAAGGGCAACTGAGGAGCTTGAGCAAGCCAGAATTTACCTAGGACAGCTTGAAGAAAGGTTGAAAAGGGGTGACTTCGCTCTCAAAGAGAGAGAGAAACTAGGGGAAATCTTTCACCAAATACGAGGTCTGGCCTATGATAAAGACAAACACAAGCTCGTGCGAGAAAGACTTTCCGCCCTAGAAAAGTATGAGGAGCAGTATCACCGACTGAAGGAGGCCAGGAGACAGATAGAGGAGGAAGAAGTGGCTCTTAAGGGAGCTGAGGAAGCAGCCAATCGCTGGCGCTCTCTTCTCCAGACCGAGACTCAAAAGCAGGAGAGCCTTTCTGAGGAACTGCTAGCCTTGCCTGAGGTAGAGAGGAACTTGGCCGAGGCAGAAAGAAATCACCAGCTACTGCTTAAGCTTCGCCAAGAGGAAGCTGAGCGCCTCGGAGCGGTGAAGCAGAAGCTGGAGCACTGTGCTGTACTGGAAAGGGAAGAGGAAGAGAAGTCCCAAACCCTACGCCGGGTGGCCGAGGAGAAAGGAATCTATGATGAGCTGACCTTGGCTTTTGGGAAGAAGGGAATCCAGGCCCTCATCATCGAGTACATCTGCCCGGAAATAGAAGAAGAGGCCAACCGACTTCTCTCGCGAATGACCGACGGCCGAATGGGGCTAAAGCTCGAGACCCAGCGGGAGACCAAAAAGGGGGAACTGGTTGAGACACTGCGTATAACTATCTGGGACGAACTCGGGGTCCGTAACTACGACCTCTACAGCGGCGGCGAGGCCTTTCGTATAAATCTAGCCCTGCGCTTGGCCCTCTCCAAGCTTTTGGCGAGAAGGGCCGGAGCCAGGTTGCCCACCCTAATTATAGACGAAGGATTTGGCACCCAAGACAGTTCCGGGAGAGAAAGGCTGGTTGAAACCATAAACTCCATCCAAGACGATTTTGAGAAAATATTGGTCATAACTCATATCGAGGAATTAAAGGAGAAATTTCCGGTGCAGATTGAAGTCACCAAGACCGAGGAGGGGTCTCAGGTAAGAATAAACCGAGCTGAGTTTGCCTAGGGACCGCTGCCCTGATCAGAGCTTACCGAGGGCCCAGCCAAACTTGACAAATCGAGAGGGACTGCTAAAATTGCAATGCGGGTTTTTGCTGGTCCGAATTGGGAGGGCAAAATTTACGCCATATTTGAAAGCCACGGAAAACAATATAAGGCTTCTCTCGGGGAAGTCCTCAAGTTGGATCTGCTCTCCGGAAAGGGTGGGGAGCGGGTAGAACTGGAGCAGGTTCTTTTCATTGGCAACGAGGATAAAATTCTAGCGGGCCGGCCCTTTATCGAAGGGGCCAAGATAAGGGGCACCATATTAGAACATGGTAAGGGTGACAAAGTTACCGTCTTTAAGTATAAGCCAAAGGTGAGATATCGCCGTAAAAAGGGGTATCGTTGGCCTTACAGTAAGGTTCTCATTGAGGAGATAGTTTTACCAGAGGGTGAGATAGCATGGCGCACAAAAAGGCGGGCGGAAGTACCAGGTTAGGACGAGATAGCATATCCAAGAGACTCGGGGTGAAGCGCTCCGATGGAGAGCTGGTACGTGCGGGAAATATCCTGGTCCGACAACGCGGCACCAAGTTTCACCCAGGCCAAAATGTCGGCCTGGGGCGAGACTACACTCTCTTCGCTCTCGTTGATGGGCGGGTGAGGTTCGAGCCAAAGGACAAATACCGCAAGAAGGTGAGCGTCTATCCGGAGGAGGTCAGGGCCTGATGAAGCAGAAAATTCATCCAAAGTACTATCCCGAGGCTGAGATTGTCTGCTCCTGCGGTAACGTTATCGTTGTCGGCTCCACCAAGCCAAAGATGAAGATCGAAGTGTGCAGCAAGTGTCACCCATTCTTCACCGGGGAACAGCGCATAATTGACACTGCCGGTCAAGTAGAACGTTTCAAGCGCCGGTACAAGAAGTAACCTTAAGCCATCAGATGGTTTCCCTTTCCCAAGGCAGCTAAGATACGAAAAGGTAAGGTATGGGTTCGAAATATGATGTGGTGATAGTGGGTGGTGGGCCAGCGGGGATATTTACCGCTTTAGAGCTTGCAAAAGTATCCGGCCTCGACATCCTGCTTTTGGAGAAAGGGAAGGATCTACCCAACCGTCACTGTCCAGCACTGAATAATGAGAGCAAAGGCTGCCTCCATTGCCCCATCTGCAACCTAGTAGGTGGCTGGGGTGGAGCTGGAGCCTTCAGTGATGGGAAACTTACCCTTTCCCCGGATGTCGGGGGGAGACTTAAGGCTTACCTTGGCGAGGAGAGGCTAAGGGATCTTATCAACCATGTTGATCAGGTCTACCTCGAATTTGGTGCCTTGGACGGACTCTATGGAGTCGGCCCACAAGTAGAGAGCCTGAAGGAAAAGGCGGCCTTGGCCGGGCTCAAGCTTATCCCCGTCCCCCTAAGACATCTGGGCACCGAGCGCTGCCGAGAGGTTTTAAAGCAGATGTATCATTTCTTGTCCTCCCGCATAGAGATAAGGACCGAGGACAAGGTCTCCTCCATCTCAGTTGAGGGAGGGAGAGTTAAAGGGATAACAACCGAGAGGGGTGAAGATGTAGAGACCAAATTCTTGGTGGTGGCCCCAGGGAGGGAGGGAGCAGAGTGGCTGGTGAGCGAGGCCAGGAGACTGGGGCTTACCACACAAAACAATCCTATAGACGTTGGAGTGCGAGTAGAAGTCCCCCGCAAAGTATTGGAGGAAATCACCGATGTACTCTACGAGTCTAAACTTGAATTCCGTTCCGCTGGCTTCAATGACCGCTTTCGCACCTTCTGTATGTGTCCTGGCGGAGAGGTTATCCTAGAGTCAACAGGCGGCAGAGAAGCCGTGATCACTGTAAATGGACACAGCTATGCCAACTCATCTACTGATAACACTAATTTCGCCATCTTGGGAAGCGTGAAATTCGCTGAGCCCTTCCGTGACCCCATAGCCTATGGGAAGTGTCTGGCTCGGCTAACTAATCTGCTGAGCGGTGGCGCTGTCCTGCAGCGGTTGGGCGACTTGAAAAATCGGCAGTGCTCGAACTGGAGCAGTATTGGAAATGCTTCGGTTAAGCCTACCCTAAAAAGTGCCACGCCCGGGGATATTTGTGGCGTGCTTCCTTACCGGTTTGTAAAAGGGATAGAGGAAATGCTGACCGCCATGGACCGATTAGCTCCAGGCGTAGCCTCCCCAGATACCCTCCTTTATGGAATAGAAGTGAAGTTCTACTCCTCACGGCTGAAGCTGAGCGAAAATCTAGAGACGGAAATAAGAGATATGTTCGCCATTGGTGATGGCGCCGGGATTACCCGGGGCCTGATTCAAGCCTCGGTTTCCGGCGTGGTAGCAGCAAGGGAGATATCAAAAAGGGCGGGTAAAAGACCAGCCTGACCCAACAAGAGCCTAACTGCCCCTCGTCAACTGAATGAATTTCTCCAGAGTCCGACAAGTGGAAGAAGCTAAGATATGTTTCCTCGGAATCGATCTAACGTCCTCTGCTGAAAAGCCCAGTGCCTATGCTCTATTGGCCGACAATTTAGAGGTCGGCTTCGGTTTTCTCCAAACCGACATGGAGTTAGTGGAGGCAGTCTACCAGAGCCGACCAGCTCTGGTAGCCATTGATGCCCCCCTTGGACTTCCTCGGGGAACATGCTGCTTAGAGGAGAACTGCAGCTGCCAGCCGCTTTCCAAACTTCCTGGTCGGGAATGTGAGCGAGAGCTTGCCCGGAGGAGAATTCCCTGCTTCTTCACTACCAAAAAGTCGATCATAAAGAAGATGGTCTACCGGGCTATTTGGCTTAGGGAGCAATTAGTGGCCCAAGGTCATAAAGTGATTGAAGTATACCCCTATGCCTCTAAAATTTGCCTCTGGGGCCGACCCATACCATCCAAATTAAAGCCAAGAGGGGTTGATTTTCTGAGGGAAAGGCTAACCGAGATAATCCCAACGCTGACCCCTGAGAAGGGGAGACTGAATCACAACCTCTGTGATGCCATTCTGGCCGCTTACACCGCTTGGCTTTTCTATCACGGCCAAGCTGAAGCCCTGGGAAACCCGACCGAGGGCCAGATCGTCATCCCCATCGTCTTCTAAGTTTCTGCCAGTGGGAGGCTCAGATAACACGCCCGGTGGGATTCGAACCCACGACCCCCGGTTCCGAAGACCGGTGCTCTATTCCGCTGAGCTACGGGCGCATTTTAGGTGAGCGGAGGGATTCGAACCCTCGATCTCCAGGGCCACAACCTGGCGCCTTAACCCCTAGGCCACGCCCACCACAAAATATACCCCGGTAAATTCAATTTTAAATTTGCGGGGGTACTATAATTCTACTTGCCCGC
>CAZJSO010000016.1:10009-19433 GCA_964548795.1 uncultured Dehalococcoidia bacterium
ACCCCGGTAAATTCAATTTTAAATTTGCGGGGGTACTATAATTCTACTTGCCCGCTAAGAAGGCGTCAAGCCGGGAGAGGGCTCCCCGCTTTTCCCCTCCCTCAATCCGGCACCTCACCACGGCTTTCCTCAGAAGCTGGATGCTACGGTCGTAGGTCTGCAAATCTATCGGGTAGGGGCGCCCATCCTTTCCACCATGGGCAAAGCTGTAACGGGCCGGGTCTCGGAAACTTGGCGGCGCACCATAGATGAGCTCGGCCAGTAGCGCCAGGGCTCGGATGGTTTTCGGCCCCACTTTGGGAAGTCCTAGTAACTCCTCGAAGTTATGAGGGCTCCGCTCGTAAGTGGAGAGGAAAATCTTCGATAGCTTCTCCGGATGGATATCGCTAGGGGAGAGCCAGTGGCGGCGCGGCAGGTCTAAGGTTATGAGCTTCTTGAGCTCGCTTACCACCTTCTCTGGCCTCTCCTCCGTCGCAATCTGGGCAATTACCTCCCTTGCTGGAGTGCTCTCTCGCGCCACCAGATTCAGAACCTGCTCTTGCTGCTCGGAGCAAATGGCAGCGTGCGGCTCACAGACGAAGTCCTTCACCCCCTCCCCCAACCAGTGGTAGCGACGAGCATAGCGGCTGGCCTCGTTCATCCCTTGCTGCACCACGGCCCAGGCACCGCTGGAGGTGAAGAAGAAGACGTGATGATAAAGCTGATAACCATCCTGCAAAGCAGAGGTGTCTACCTTAGCCACCATCCGGCTGGCGTAGACCAAGGGCTCAGGACTCAGCCCTATCAACTCGCCCCATTCCCTAATCTCCAGCGGCGTCTGCCGGGAGGTGCGCCCTTTGCCCCCAGCCACGAAAAGACCCAAGCTTCGCTCCAGTCCCCTTATTCCCTCCTTCAAGGCAGCACACAGAGTGGTGGTAAGGCCACTAGAATGCCAATCATACCCTAACACGCAGCCAAAGGCCTGGAACCAATAGGGGTCAGACATTCGGCGCAGCAGTTCTTCCGGCCCAAAATCCTCTACGATGACTAGGCAGACTTCCCGTGCCAGCAGGGTCATTCGTTCGAAGAGCCAGCGGGGGACCTTGCCGTAGTGCAGGGGCAAGTTGGCTATGCCGGTACGGTGGAAACCCATGCCCCTTCCTCAAGCTCTCTGGTAGGGCCGAAACCTCTTCCGCGACGTCCGACGATTCTTCGGTGGGACGGACCTCTTCCCCCTCACTCCTGGATCTACAGGGGATAGGGGCTGGCTATACTTAGCTAATTCCTCGGCTACACCATCACCTAAGTAAAGCTTCAAATGAGGCCAAGGAATCTCAATATTTTCTTCGTCGAAGATTTTCTTTATCCTCCTCCTGTACTCACCCATAACGTCCCACTGTTTAATAGGCTGGGTTTCGCCCACCATCTTTATGGTTATGCCGGAGTTTCCAAATTCATCCACCCGAAGAAGCCAGGGGGTCTTTGAAATCATGAAAGGACCCCATTTCGGATCATGAGCCATCTCTTCCCAGGTGTTGCGCATAAGCGCCATGACTCGGTCAAGATCTTCCTTATAGGCTACGCTTATATTGAGATGGGCCCTCGACCACTCCTGCGTGAGGTTGCTTACTGTTCGGATTTCTCCGTTGGGGATCACGTGGCGTGCCCCATCAAGATCTCTCAGGATGGTTCTGCGGATGGATAGCTCTTCTACTCCTCCAGCGATATCCCCCACCCGTATCACATCCCCCTTGCCATAGTGATTTTCCATAATGATAAAGAAACCGCTCAGCAGGTCTCGAATCAGACTCTGAGCCCCGAAGCCAATAGCGAGACCCACTACCCCAGCGCCAGCGAGCAGCGGACCGATATTCACCCCGATCTCGGAGAGAACCATGAAACCCACTATCACCCAGACCACCACCAGGGCTAGCCCGGTGAGGAAGTATTTCAACGTCTCCGAGCGCTTTTTGAGTTCCTCCTCGGACTCCTCACGCCATTTCCCTCTAGCGCTAATGGCTCGCTCTATTGCTCCAGGGATTAATCTCTTTAGTCCGTAGTGGGCTGCCAGGCCCAGGCCCACGATGATGACAATCCGGACTCCGTGGGTGCCCAGCCAAACCCCTACCTTAGCACCAAAGTCCCTCAGACCACTGGTGATGGCCGAGATATCCACCCCCGCACGGGGCAGTACCCCCAGCACCACCGCCACCACGATCGCCAATGTCCCCAGCCACAAGATTACCCGGGTGATAACGTGCGAGGCCCTCTCCCAGTCTTCCCCCTCCGGGGTAGCCCGCCTCACCAGCGAATCAACACCCTTAAAAGTCCAGCGCCGCAAAGCCCAATAGGCTAGGGCCGCTACCGCCAGGATAACCAGCACCCAAATGCCGTGGTTCAGAAACCAGTCCCAGCTAAGAATATTCATCGCCTTCTCTTATCTTTATGTCAGCTAATTACTAAGGATTCTGTGGGTAACCAATTATACTGCCCACCTACTTACCGTTCAAGTTCAACAACCCAGCCGGCAATATCCTCAATGACCTTCTGGGCCACATGTCCCGGCTGAGCATATTCTGCGGGGGTGCTTTTCCCAATGCCCAACATAAAAAGATGGTTGAGGTGGGGGTAGAACTTAAAACTCACCCCCTCCCGCCCAGCCAATCCCCTTTGCCAGCCTGCAAAATCTTCTCGGGTGACCTGGTAGTCACGTCCACCTTGGAGGATAAGCAGGGGCAGCTTGAGCCCCTGGGCCGTCTTCACCGGGTCGTAGGCCAGCAGGTCCGCCCAGTAAGCCTTGGAAGCTCCCAGCACTAGCTCCCCTTCGCTTATATCCAAATCCTTCACCCTGTTCACCTGCTCCTCCAGCTCTGACAGTTGCTTTGATTCACTCCTATCTACCTTGCCATCCAGGGAGAAAATGTAGCGAGTCTGCTGCAGTATCAAGTCCGGTAGGCTTCGGGTGGTGGCCGCCATAAGGATCAGCCCTGCCAGCCTCCCATCCCGTGCCGCTATCCGGGGGGCAAGCATCCCGCCGAGGCTGTGTCCCAAGAGGAATATCCGTCTAGGGTCTATCTTCGGGTTTTGCCTCAGCAAGGCCACCGCTGCTAAAGCATCATCTATGGTTTCCTCCTTCACCGTGAAGCTCTTAAGCTCGCCGAGAACAGCATAAGGGTACTTCTTAGTCCGCTTCTCATAGCGCAACACCGCTATACCCCGGGTGGACAAACCCCAGGCCAGGTCTTTAAAGGGCTTGTTGGGACCAATGGTCTCATCTCTATCCTGCGGCCCAGAGCCCTGGACTAGAACCAGGGCCGGGAACGGCCCTTTACCCTGGGGTAGAGTCAGCGTGGCGGGAAGTTTCCACTTGCCCTCGCCTACCCAGCACTCTATTTCGGTAAACGATTGCCGGTCAGCATACTCCGGGGGTCGATAGATGACCTCAGCCTGAAGGGGGACGAAAAAAGAGCCCCGCTACCTTCCCCTCCTTGTCAAAGGCCAACTTCAGGTCGAGGGAAGTCTGGGCAAACTCGCAAGTGACATAGACTACCTTATATCCCGCTTCTTCAGTCAGCCTTGTCTTAGTTATTCTTTTAAAGTCTCCCACCTGACTGGTTACCTGGGCCCAAACTTCCTTGATCCTGTCTACAGGCAAAGCTTTGGCCATAACCTCATTGAAGGATTTGTGCACTGCCTCAAAGTCGCCTTGCTTCAGCTTCTCAGCTAGGTTCCGGGCCAGGGCCTCCAAGTCCAATGTCGGAGTGACTGTAATGTAAGCCTCCCTCGTCACAACCTTGGTATGCCCTTTAGCATCGGTCACCTTTAAAGAGACAGTGTAGGTCCTCGCTTCGGAGTAAGAATGGGCGGGGTTGGCCTCCTGGCTATCTACTTTTCCATCGCTGTCGAAGTCCCACTCATAGGTGTAAGGAGTCACCCCTCCGGTGACGCTACTGGTAAATTGCACCGGCTCCCCAACCTTGACCTTCAAGGATGAAGCGCTAAGGTCGATATTCAGTGGAGGAGCAGGCTTGGCACAGGCAGCCAAAACCAGGCTCAACGTCAATGTCAAGATAAATCCTACCAGCAATCCCCTTCTCACCGTTCACCGCCTCTGAACTTGAAGAGCTTCTCTGACATTATATCAAATCATAGTCCCGCTGTCTCAAGTTAAGGCCAAAGCCTTCAATCCTTCGGCCGGGTTCCCTTACCAGCACTCAGGAGGGATTCCAGAAGGTTCACGCCATTGGCTCTAAGTAGCGCTGAATTGTTATAATACCTCCGGAGAGGTGGATTCTGTCCAGGTATAAATGTATTTGTCAATGGTAATCATTTAGATGGCAAGCCCTTCCCTCCAAGAGCGCGCCAGAATTCTTCTGGACAAGAACATCAAGAGCGGCCAGAATTACTTTTATACCGCCCCATCGCTTAGGAAATATCCCCATCAGTGGTCTTGGGATTCTTCCTTCCACGCCATAGCTAATTCCTGCCTGGGCAGGGTTGACCTGGCCCAGGGAGAAATACTAACCCTCTTATCAAGTATGTGTTCAGACGGCCGGCTGCCACATCTGATTTATCAGGGCCAGGGCCTAACTCACAAGTCAAGCCACTGGATAAGGTGGTACTGGCCTGATCCCTATCGCTCACCGCTGGTACAACCGCCTGTCGTAGCACTAGCGGTGCAAAAAATATGGGAGCAAAGTGAGGACCTGCCCTTCCTGAAGGAGATACTACCCCTGGTGGAAAAGCACTTCGGCTGGCTGAGAGTCCATCGCTCCTCTGCCAATTCTCCCCTCGTTTCCGTTTTCTCGCCCTGGGAAAGCGGCCTTGACCACAAGCCAGGCTTCGATCGGCTATTGGGAAAGCTTTCTCGGTTGCCGCTGGGTCTTTATATTGCCCTGTACTGGCTGGAATGGCGGCTGTCAAAATGTGGATTTGAAGAAGGAGAGATTCGCCGAAGAAGATATTTCGAGGTCAAGGAAGTCTTATTCAATGTGTTTTACGCCTTGGGGCTGGAAGCATTGGGGAAGCTATTCCTAGTGCTGGGAGACCGCTCGAAGGCAGAGGGGCTTGCCAGGTTGAGTCAAGAGGTGGTAACAGCAATTCTAGAACAGTGTTACGACCCAGCCGCTCAGCTCTACTTTGATATAGACGGGCGAACCTGGACCCTTGTGCGAGAGCCCGCCATTTCATCTCTCAGCCCGCTAGCTCTTCCAGGACTCCCTTCCTCCCGGCGTGAGGAACTCATTGGTCACCTAACAAGCAAGGGCGAGTTCTGGTCTTGCTTCCCCATTCCCTCCGTCCCCCTGAGCAGCCCTCATTTTCGAGCCAGAGGAAGGCTATACTTGTGGCGAGGCCCTACTTGGATTAACATTAATTGGCTAATATGGGAGGGATTGAAGAGGCATGGCTACCTTTGGCTGGCGGACGAGCTGGCGCACAAGACCAAGAAGCTGGTAGAGCTCTCGGGCTTCCGGGAATACTACGATCCGCTTACTGGCCGAGGGGGAGGAGAAAGGGACTTTAGCTGGTCTACACTGGCAGCTATCATGTAGTTATAAAGCGATATGCGCATTCTAGGCCTTGATGTAGGAGACCGCCGGATCGGAGTGGCCTTGAGCGATCCTGAAGGGCTTTTGGCCAGCCCACTCACCACACTGGAGCGGGATGGCTCCGAGATCGAGGCCATCCTTGAGCTGGTGCAAAGACATAAGGCAAGCTGCATCGTAGTGGGCCTGCCCCGTTCCCTTAATGGTCAGATTGGGCCACAGGCGAAGAAAGTCGAGAGCTTCGCCCAGACCCTCTCCGAGCACCTCCCAGTTCCGATGAAGACCTGGGATGAGCGTTTCTCCACGGCAGCTGCCGAACAGGCCTTAGCTGCTGCCGGGCGTAAGCGCAGTGAGCGGAGGAAGCGCCGTGACGCCGCAGCCGCGGCTATCATTTTACAGGGCTACCTCGACCGAGTCCACTTGCAGGCTGAGGAATCAAGAAGCACCGAATTCTAGAGAGGGCGAGGACGCAGTCAGCGTAGCGTATCGGGGTGGCAATATTTCAGCCAGGTTCAAGCCTGTGGAGGGCCTGCCTGACGAGCTCGGGAACAAGTTTGAGGGCTTGGTCGAATTTGGATTTGTCCTGACCACCGGCCTGGCCGATCTCGGCCTTCCCTCCACCACCCCCACCAGTAACCCGCGCCATCTCCTTTACCAGTTCCCCGGCATGAATTCCTCTGAAGGTCAGGTCTCTGGTAACCATGCAGAGAAACCGGGGGCGGTCATCCCACACCACCCCCAGGACTACCACAGCGCTGCCCAGTTTCTCCTTGAGAAAGTCCCCCATTTGGCGCAGGAGTTCCATACTTGAGGCCGAAGTCCTCGCTGCCACCACCGCTACCCCATCAACGCGCTCAATTTGAGAAAGAAGGGATTCTGCCGACCTTCGCAGCAGTTCCAACTCCAGTTCCCGGGCCCGTCTTCGCTCCCGGCTCAGCTCGGAGATAAGCCCAGAGAGCTTCTCTGGCACTTCCTCTGGGGCGCTCTCGAGGAGTGAGGCAGCCTTTTCCAGAGTTGACAGGCGCTCCCACAGGAAGGTCTCTGCCCCCCTCCCCGTCACCGCTTCTATCCGCCTGAGCCCCGAGCCGATGCCCCGCTCACTTATGATTTGGAGGAATCCGATCTCCCCGGTGCTCTTCACATGCGTTCCGCCACAGAGCTCAGCGCTCACCCCCTCTCCATCTGGTGCCCTTATCTCCACCACTCGCACCCTATCGCCGTACTTCTCGCCGAAAAGGGCCAGGGCACCTGAAGCAACAGCCTGGGAGTAGGGCATGACACTTGCTGAGACCCTCAGGTTGCGGCGAATGTTCTCGTTCACCTGGCGCTGCACCTCCCCCAGTTGCTCCAGGCTGAGGGGGAGCGAGTGAGTAAAGTCAAAACGGAGTCGCTCAGGGGCTACCAGCGATCCCGCCTGATAGACATGGTTTCCCAGAACCTGCCGCAAGGCTGCTTGAAGAAGATGAGTGGCGGTGTGATTGCGAGCGATGTCCAGCCGCCGGACGGAGTCCACTTCAGCCTCTACTCGTTCACCGAGCGAGAGAAGTCCCTCCACCACTCGGCCGCGATGAACCATCAGCTCGGGCAATGGCCTTAAGGTATCCTCCACCAACATCCAGCCCCGCTCACCACGAATCTCGCCTCTATCTCCTACCTGCCCTCCCATCTCCCCATAGAAGGGGGTACGGGAGAGAATTACCTCCGCCTCCTGCCCAGCGGAGGCGGTCTCCACCCGCTGACTCCCGACCAAAAGGCCAACTATAGTAGCCCCGGCTTTAAGCTGCTCATAGCCCACAAATTCGCTGTATTCGAGCCCTAGCTCGGCATAGGGACCTTTCTCGCCCAAGCCGAACTTCTGGGCTGCCCGGGCCCGCTCTCGCTGCTCCCGCATCCGCCGCTCGAAGCTCTCTAGATCCAAGGAAAGTCCCCTTTCCCGGGCTATCTCCGCAGTGAGCTCCACTGGGAAGCCATAAGTGTCGTAGAGCCGAAATACCTCCTCTCCGGCGACCTTCTGCTGACCCTCCTGACTTGCCTCGGCCAGAATCTCCTCGAGAAGGTTGAGGCCGGTGCTAAGGGTCTGTTGGAATCTCCTCTCCTCTAGCTCAATTAGCTGAAGGATATATTCCCGGCTAGAGATAAGCTCAGGGTAAACCTCACCCATAAGCTCAATGATCACCCTAGCCAGCTCAGTGAGGAAGGGTTTCTCCAGCCCCAAAAGGCGTCCGAAGCGGGTCGCCCGGCGAAGCACTCGCCGCAGAACATACCCCCGTCCCTCGTTCGAAGGGACCACTCCATCGGCAATGAGGAAAGCTACTGCCCGAGAGTGCTCCGCCACCACTCGCATTGCTCGGCGGGAGGCTCCCTCCTCATAGCTTTGGCCGATAAGCCCAGAAAGTCGCTCGAGCAAAGGCAGGAAGAGGTCTGTCTCGTAGACTGACTTCTTCCCCTGAAGTACAGCGATGGTGCGTTCCAGTCCCATGCCGGTGTCGATGTTGGGGCGGGGCAAAGGGGTGCGACGGCCCTGCTCATCCTGATAGTATTGAGTGAAGACCAGGTTCCATATCTCGGAAAATCTCTCCTCTCCCAACCCCTCCCCCAGGTCATAAAGTATCTCGCTGCATGGTCCGCAAGGGCCAGCCTGGCCAGCCGGTCCCCAGAAGTTGTCCTCCCCCCCACGCCGAAGGATATGGTCATCCGGCACTCCTATCCCCTGCCAGTAGTTGTAGGCCTCATCATCGTCGAGGAAAATAGTGATCCACAGCCGCTCTTTGGGCAACTGGAGCCTTTGGGTGACGAACTCCCAGGCCCAAGCGATGGCCTCCTTTTTAAAGTAGTCTCCCACGCTGAAGTTGCCCAACATCTCGAAGAAGGTGAGATGCCAGGCATCCCCCACTGAGTCAATATCGGTGGTGCGAAAGCACTTCTGGCAGGAGGCGAGGCGAGGACGGGGTGGCTTAGCCTCGCCCATGAAGTACGGTTTGATCTGCACCATCCCCGCACTAGTTAGAAGCAGGGTGGGGTCGTCGTGGGGCACCAGGGAGGAGCTGGGGAGGACGAGATGTCCCCTCTCCTCAAAGAACCGGAGAAATTTTTCCCTCAATTCCTTGCTATCCATCGGAACTCATTTTACCAATGTCGTGCGAATAATTAAAGAAAAAGAGGGCTTCAGGTTGGCCAAGCTCATCCGGACGACTTCGGTATGCCCCTGAGACTAAAGTATTTTTAGCTTATTAAGGAAGTTTGTCAAATTCTGCCAGATTAGATTTTTACGGGTAATTATACAAGCTGCCTTTAGTTAGTTAAGGCCACGATTAACCTTCAGTTAACATTTAGGGGTAGCTTCTAAGCGGAATTATCATGTGAGCGGAACTAAGCCAGTAACCACAAAAGCTATCATAGTAATCGCCAATGCGATTAATGCTATCCCTATAGGCAAGGGGAAAAGCATTGGTGCTCTCCTTCTATAATCCAAGAATTTGTCCCCGAAAGATTTCGTCAGCATCGGTTCTTCCAAGAATTTTATCAAAGCAAGCAAAATCAAGGTAACTATTCCAGTGATTATGAAAAATGAATAGGTAGCCCCCCAGATTAGACTCCATCCGATTGTTGAAAGAACAACGCCTGTATATATGGGGTTTCTCACTTTACCATATATACCATCAGTGATAAGTTCTCTTGGTATTTGCTCCAGCCCAGCAACTTTAAGTAAATACTTGGATGCAACTGCTATGAAAATTATCCCTAAAACAGCTAAGATTATTCCTACAATTCTGAACGAATATCCTAATACACCCTCTATCCTTGGCTGAGCATCAAAAGGAGCCAGTATAATCGGCATCGCAAAGATTAATATCCCCAGGTTCCTTACCCATACCCCCATTATTTTATAAGCTCTTTCA
>CAZJSO010000017.1:0-17832 GCA_964548795.1 uncultured Dehalococcoidia bacterium
CTGCCACCCTTTACTTTAACAGGCAGGTGCACTGTGCGTTCATCTAATTCTCCTTAGCTTTCTCTTCAGGTCAAGTGGGGTTTACACCCAGCTTTCTCCAGAAGGAAGCCAGGAGGGCGGGGAGAAATCTCCGCCGCTCTCCCAGGGCCTCGACGAGAAAGCAACCGTCTCTATATCCGAGCTTAGAGTAAATCTTGATCGCAGGCCGATTCCCTGGCTCCACATCCAGCACCACCTTCTGGCAGGTCTCAAATAGCTTGCGAGTTACGGCAGAAGTGCAGGCAGTAGCCAGCCCTTGGTTTCGGTGGCTTGGCCGGGTGAGAACATTTCCCAGGCAAGCCAAACCATAGGTTGGCGATATGAACAGGGTGCCAGCGGCGGAGATGAGCTGGCCGTCCTGCCAGACGCCGTAATATACTCCCTTTCGGAGCTGGCCAGGCGATAGGGTCTGGTAACCCCAGGTTTGATAGAGTTCGTTCACCGCTCCGGCCTCCCTTGGCTGGAGAGGCTCTGGCTTCCTTGCTTCTATCGGGTTAAAGCTTTCCCGCTCGGCTACCATACGTTTCAGAAGATGATGCCACTCCAGCTTGTAATGCCTCTGCACGGCCACCAGGTGCTCTGGCTGGCAGGTAAGAAAGGCTCGGGCGGGAAGGCGAAGGGAGGGCAGAAGCTGATCCAGCAACTCTTCATCGCCGAGCGTGAAGACCCAGTCCGAAAGCATGCGCTCGGAGATGAGACAGAGGGCAAACCTCTCTCCCTCTTGAGCCAAGAACCACCTGCTTCCCCAGGAAAGTTTGGGTTCTAGGTAGGCGATGGCAGCAGCAGAGTAACTGGGTTGCTGTTCCAGATAGGATAATATCTCTGCCTTGCTCGTTAGCCTCCTCACTTGAGGGTGGAGAAGTTGCCTCTCCACCGTGCTGTTGGCTCTTTTCCACCTCATGCTTAGCTGAACTGCCGGGCAACCCAATCGGGTATGTCCAGGGTGCCCATGAGGATCGGCTTCTGATGACAATCGCTGCCACCGGTCATGAGGAGCCGATGCCTTCGGGCAAACTCAATATAGTGTCGGGTGGTTCTCTCATCGAGCCTTGAGTGCCAGCACTCCACCCCGTCAATATAAGGCAACATATGCTCCTCAATGATTTGCGTTTGTTCCTCCAGCCTCCGAGTTAAGCTTATGAGCGAGGTCCCATTGGGGTCATTTGGGTGGGCCAGGCAGAGCACTCCTCCGGCGTTCCTGATAAGGTATGAGGCCTCCGGAAGCGTAAGCGGATACTTAGGCACGTCGCACTTGACTAAGTACTTGTCGAAGGCTTCCTGCCTGTCCTTAACAATCCCTTTTTCGACTAAATAGTTCGCTATATGCGGCCGGCCGAACACCCCGTCCACGCTCTCCTGTATTTTATTCAAGTCCTCCTGGGTGAACTTTTCAAGGCCTTCTTTTTCGAACTCAACATTCAGGTTCTCCAGAATTTGGCGCGCCCTTTTTTCTCTATGGTCCTTTATCATTTGAAGTTTACTTTTTAGCTCTCGATTGTGGATATCGAATCGATATCCCAGGAAATCTAGAGAGATGGATTTTCTACCAGGACACTGAAAAGTTACATTCAATTCTACTCCAGTGAGGTAAGAGATTCCATACTTTCTCGCCAGGGCAATGGCCTTCTCTTGAGCCCTTATGGAATCATGGTCGGTTATGGACATGAGTTCCAGGCCCCTCTTCTTAGCTTCTTCAAAGACCTCTCCAACTGGGAGGGCACCATCCGAGCCTGTCTTGGTGTGAATGTGCAGGTCTATTTTCATCGTCTCTTTACCCCGATGACATACCAGTCCTGGGGCGGGTCATGCTCCGTATCAACCAGAAAATGAAGGATGTTCAACCCCGGGTGATGCTGCTTGAGGTCATCGAGGTCGACTTCCTCCCACTTCGCCTTGTTATTGAAGTAGGCCTGCTCGGTCAGCGCATTTGATTCGTAGTCTTCCCTAGTGCGCCTAAGTATCCGAGCGAGGGCCACCTCCTGAGGACAGTGGGTCTGAAGGATGGCGAAAGTTCGATTATGCCTGGCTGCTATTTCGGCGGCACGCCGGCGCAGCGACTGGGTCACGAAGGTGGCATCAATTATTACCCCCCCACCCCGGGAGAGGCTTTCATCGGCTCGGCGAAACACCTCCTCATAGACCTTCTTCCGCTTGTCCATGTCAGAGGCAACCCGTTCGTCGAAGATGTCCTCGCCCTTGAGCACCTCCAGGCGTACGAGGTCGGTTCGAACGATGGGGTAGCCCTTGATCTTTGAGACCTCCTCGGCCGTCTCGGTCTTCCAAGTGCCGGGGAGGCCGCAGGTTATGAGCAGGGTTCCCGGCCCAAGCTCAGCTTCCACGAATCCGGCAAATGGCTCCCTCATCTTACCCTCCCCTAGCATACGATTGTGCCAGCTCAAAATACCCTTTTGCCATGCCCAGAACCTTTGCCTTCTCCTCCTCGGAGATATGTGGATCATCCAGCTTGAAGCTCTCCACCTTTCCCCGAACATAGGCCCGATAGCACTTGTAGAAATCCAGGAGTTCTTCCAGCTCCCGGTCGCCGGAGAGGTTCACGTAGCTCTGAACGAAATGATGGGAGAGGTCTGGTCGGCCATGATAGTCGAGATCCATTGCCAGAAAGGCGATTTCGCTGGCCACGTCGAGGTAGCGAAATCTCTCATTGAACTCGATGCAGTCGAAGATGCAGATTCCATCGGTGAAGCAGATATGGGCCAGGTGAAGGTCGCCATGGCAATCCCTTACCCTTCCCTCCCTCACCCGTCGCTCGAAAAGCAAGGCGTTTTTCTCTAGGAAGGAGCGGGCGTAGTTCTTAATGTGCTCATATGTCTCGGGGGGGAGGGTAAGGCCAACGTATTTCTGGGTCTGGGCGAAATTCTCCTCCGTATCAAGGCGGCAGGTCTTAAGGTCACCAAAGCCTGAACTTACCGCTCTGGCCCGCCGGTGGAATTCGACGAGCCTCTTTGCCAACCTCTCCAACATCTGGGGTGAGACCTGATCCCTCTGCAGGAGCCGGTCCATGGTGCGCTCCTGAGGAAGTCGCCGCATCTTGACCAGGTAATCCACCACCTCCCCCCTCCCATCCAGGGAGAAGCTCCCCTTTTTCCTCACCAGTGGCACCACCCCGAGATAGATCTCCGGACAGAGCCTTCGGTTGAGCTCCACCTCCTGCTGGCAGAAGAACCGCCGCCTTTCCAAGGTGGTGAAGTCGAGAAAGCCAAAGTCGACCGGCTTCTTGAGCTTGTAGACGAAATCACCGGCGAGGAAGATGAAAGATATCTGAGTCTGGAGAAGCTCTATTTTTTCCGGCCTTTCGGGGTAAATCTCCGGATCTAGAAGTATGCGGACGACTTCAGGAAGCTTCGACATCTTGCACTGCTTGCTGAGCTTCTTGGGTCCTCAAGGCCTTTTTCTTCGCCTTTAACTTTTGCCATTTACGGCGATGTTTCAGCCATGCTACTCGTTTCCTCTTGTTCATGGCGGATTTAATTTTCTAGGCTGAAGGTTGCCGCTACCAGTTCGCCGGCAGAGAATTTATCCCCCGGATGAACTGTGTGCCCTAACTTTACCGCCTTGCCAATCAAATCCATGCTTGCCTGATCGGGATCCACTCCTACCACGTTTCCCATTAGCCACGGCCCTTCCTCGAGTTCGATCAGAGCTATGATATATGGACCTTTGAATCCCTCAGGTGGCACTCGGGTCACGGTAAATGTCCGGATCACCCCTTTGCCGCTTAGCTTGACAACCTCTAGATCCTCGCTACCACACTCCAGGCAGACCTTCTTCGGTGGCACGGTATAAGCCCCACACTCTCGGCATCTTAAGCCGAGCAGTTTATTTTCTTTGAGTGCTTCTTTGTACTGATTGTAGGTTAGTTGATATTCCATCCTACCATCCTCTCTTTAGGATTATATTGCATACGGTGCACAGGTCCCCACCGAGTGTGTCAGTCATTCCAATCCTGGCCCCTTCGACCTGCCTTCCGCCGCATTCCCCTCTCAACTGCTTCACGATTTCATAGGCCTGAGCCACTCCGGTGGCTCCTACAGGATGCCCCTTGGCCTTAAGTCCCCCAGAGGGATTTATGGCTATTTTGCCCCCTATTTTGGTCTCTCCTTTCTCCACTGCCTCAGCCCCTTTACCGAAGTCAAAGAAGCCCAGCCCCTCGGTGGCCGCGATCTCAGCTATGGTGAAGCAGTCGTGAAGCTCACAGACATCGATGTCCTGCGGCCCAAGACCGGCCATATCATAAGCCTGTTTGGCAGAAATCTCCCTGGCCTTTACTCGGGTAATGTCCTTCTGGTTATGTAAAGGCCCGTTGGAGGCCAGTCCTACCCCGGCAATGTAGACTGGCTTATCGGTGAGCTTCTTGGCCTTTTCCGCTGAGGCCAACACGAGCGCCGCTGCTCCATCGGAGAAGGGGCAGCAATCGTAGAGCTGTAGCGGGTCGGCGATCAGAGGATTAACCGAGGGGTCATGTAAGAAGGCCATCTCATCAGCCCAGTTGGGTGTGGATTTCCCCTGCTTCTCGGCTCTTTTCCTCCGGTTCTCCATGATATCCTGGATGCTCAAGGGGAAGTGGGCTTTCGGATTGAACTTGGCATTTTGATGATTCTTGATGGCTACCAGAGCCATCTGCTCCTTCAGCTTATCCAAAGGAATGCTGTACTTCTTAGCATAGAGATGGGCCATCATGCCGAAGACGCTAGGGAAGGTAATCCCGCAGGGGAATTCGTAACGACCATCGCTGCCGGTGGCGAAGGCCCGGGTAGCATAGGGCGTGCCCATGATGCAAGCTCTCTCAGTGCCGCCAACGAGGACCAGGTCGTAGAAACCTGAAGCTACCCACATGAAGGCATCCCTCAAGGCCACGGAAGCGCTGGCGCAGATGCCTTCGAACCTCATGGCGGGAATGTTAGGGAGTCCGATATCGGCGGCAGCGAAGGAAGCCAGGGCTACCTGCCCCTCTTCAAAATCGCCCCAGGTGTTGCCCAAGAAAAGCGCCTGAATGTCCTTCGGCTTGATACCTGACTGGTTTATAGCCTCCATGGCTGCCTCGGAGAACATCTCTACGTTGGTTTTCTCCGAGACGCCAAACTTGGTCATTCCTACCCCCACTACAGCGACCTCTCTCATTTTCCTCCTTTCAGCTTACCATGCCTCTAGTTGGCTTCATTTGAGGAGATCAAATACCCCTCCTTAGCTCTCTTGAGACCTCCGCTGTAAGCTGAAGTACTCTCTCTGCCAGCTCCGGCGGAAGATAAGCCAGCCCACAGGAAGGGGTAACCAAACTTTGCATTACCAGTATATCATAATCTACGCCTTTATTTGAAAGGAGAAACAGGAGATGCTTTAGCCGGGAAATAAGGCTGGCAGTGGTCTCCTTGGCCACGGACTCCTCGTCGTTGGGGACAATTCCCCAGGCCAGTACCCCTCCCCTCTCCAGGAAGGCCTTTACCTCTGCCGGGCGCAGGGCCAGCGATTCTCCGAAGTTATAAGCATCTAAGCTGAGGATATCAATGGGGAGCCGAAGGAAAAAAGGCCAGTCACCGTTACCACAGCAGTGGATGCCCTTGAGGCCGTTGATTCCTCCCAGCACTTTATTGATTAGCTCCTCTGCCCTCTGAGACGGCACGACCGTGAAAGGTGAGCCGAGTGAGCCCAAATAGGGTTCATCGAGGAAGATTATAGTTTTAGGGAAGAGCTTCGAGAGAGTTTTCTCCTGCCAGCTTGCCTTTAGCTTCAAGTGCCTGGCCACGGCCTCTGCTAGGTCGTCATCATAGAGAATGGGACGGCGGTCCCGATCCCCGATGGCCAGCCCAAAGCTTATTGGCCCGGTTACCTGCCCCTTCACAGCCAGTGGCGACTCAAGCTGGGAATTGAGAAAAGCATGAAGGCCAGCGGCGTAGTCTGGGCTGAGGCCATAGGGCTCCAGTCGATAAGTCAGATAGTCATCGTAGAGCCTTTCCAAGTCGGTGCTCAAGTCAGCCTCTCGGTCAACCCAGAGGCGATCTCTCTCCAGAATGAGGCCCGGGAAACCCTCGCTGAACTGAGCATACATGTTCTCCCGGAAGGAGCGGCGGGGGAGCTGTGGCCAGGCGGGGATCTCTGGCAGATACTTGAGGACAATTTTGCAGGCCTCTTCGGGGTCAACATGCGGCATGCTGCCGATTGCTGTGGCCATTCCCTTGGGCCTAAAACTTTCCCGGCTCATTTAATATATTTCCCGATGAGGAGCGCCAGATCCTTCTTTAGCTGCTCGGGAACAAACTCGGGGGCGGTGACAATGGCATCCTTCAAAGCTTTAGCACACTCACACTCCCTTCTCTCCGGTATGGTCTCCACCGCCCGACGAACGATTTCGCGGGCCATCTCAGCGTTCCGTGCCAGAATCTCCAATATTACTTCCACCTTCACTGACTCAACTTTTTCCCACCAGGAATCGTAATCGGTGGCAAAGGCTAAAGTAGCATAACAAATTTCAGCCTCTCTGGCCAGCTTAGCCTCGGGGAGGGTGGTCATGCCGATGATATCCGCCCCCCAGGAGCGGTAGAGCCTTGACTCTGCCCGGGTGGAGAAGAGAGGCCCTTCTATGATGACGAAGGTGCCTCCCTGGTGAACCCTGGCCCCGGCATCCAGTGCTGCCCGGTGGAGAATTTCTCTGAGAACTGGGCAGAAGGGGTCGGCGAAGGGGGCATGGACCACCAGGCCCCTGCCGAAGAAGCTATTGGCCCTACTTCGAGTCCGGTCAATGAGTTGATCAGGGATGACTAGGTCTCCCGGCCTTATCTCCTCACGGAAGCTGCCGGCGGAATTGACGGCAATGATCCACTCCACGCCCAATGATTTTAAGGCGAAGATATTGGCCTGGGAGGGAAGTTCGGTGGGGCTTATCAGATGCCCCCGGCCATGGCGAGGGAGGAAGGCCACCCTTCTCTCCCCCAGCCTGCCGGTGATGATGGCGTCGCTGGGCTCGCCAAAAGGGGTCTTCACCCGAATCTCCTCGACCTCCTCGAGTTCCTCCATCTGATAAAGTCCGGTTCCGCCAATAACTCCGATCTTAGCTTCTGGCATTCTAGCCTCCACTTTCTTATTTTACCACCTGGCTTAGCTTTTCCTCATAGGGTTCCTGTGCTACCCCCTTTTCGGTGATGATGGCGCTGATGTAGCGGTGAGGAGTGATGTCGAAGGCAGGATTCAAGGCCTCCACCCCCTCGGGACAAGTGCGCCTCCCGTGGATATGAGTTACCTCCTCCGGGCTGCGCTCCTCGATGGGGATCTCCTCTCCAGATTTGAGCGAGAGGTCGATGGTGCTGGTTGGCGCAGCGACGTAGAAGGGAACTTGGTTTTCCCTGGCCAGAACAGCCACGGTATAAGTGCCTATCTTGTTGGCCACGTCACCGTTGGCGGCGATCCGGTCGGCCCCGAGGATGACGCAGTCAATCTTCCCTTGGCTCAGGAGATAGCCTGCCATCGAGTCGGTGATCAGGGTTACCGGTATTCCCTCCCGAGCGAGCTCCCAGGTGGTAAGCCGGGCCCCCTGAAGCAGGGGCCGGGTCTCATCGGCATAAACCCGAATATTCTTGCCCTGCCAGTGCGCTGTCTTAATAACCCCCAGGGCAGTGCCGTATCCGGCGGTGGCTAGGGCGCCGGCATTGCAGTGGGTCAGTATGACGGCATTCTCGGGGAGAAGAGCAGCTCCATATTCCCCAATTTGATGGTCGGCCTCCTCATTCTCCTTCTGAATGAGCTTGGCCTCAGCGATGAGTTTTTGTTTGATCTGAGGCACATCCTTGCCTTCCCGAGCCATCTTTTGCAGCCGTTCCAGGGCCCAGAAGAGGTTACGGGCGGTGGGGCGGGTGGAGGCGAGGATCTGGGAAGTAGCCTCCAGCTTCTGGAGAAATTCCTCTTTCGAGCGGGCCTCAATCTGCTGGGCGGCGAGGGCAAGCCCGTAGGCGGCGGCCACTCCGATGGCCGGCGCCCCCCGCACCCGCATCTCCTTAATGGCAGCGGCCACCTCCCGGTAGCTCTTTAGATCCAGGTAGGCCTCCTCCCCTGGCAGCCTCGTCTGGTCGAGGAGCCTCACTCTATCCCCCAACCACTCTATCGCCTGGGTCATCTTCCACATTTTAGTCCCTTCAAGCCCTTAGGGCAACCGAGCCGCCTCCGAAGCTTGACGGCTCTGCTGACTGGCTCTATACTAAGAATGACAGGAGGCGATATGAAGTATGGTCGTGAACTGCTGAAGGGCAATCTTGAGTCTTTGCTCCTTTACCTTATCAAACAGAAACCACTGTACGGGTATCAGCTCATTAAGGAGATAGAGGAGCGGAGCGAGGGTTATTTTCAGTTTAAGGAAGGCACCCTTTACCCGGCCTTACATCGGCTGGAGAAATCAGGACTGGTGCGGGGGAAGTGGGGTCGCTCTCCCAGTGGACTGAATCGAAGGTATTATTACCTTACGGAGAAGGGGGAAAGGGTGCTGGCCCGGAAGCTGGCGGAGTGGCGGAGCTTCTCCACCGCAATGAACCTGGTTCTGGCCCCGGCCAACCTTTGATTCACTCTTGTCCTGAGATGAGGTTTAAATTTACGGGGTGAACTATAGTGGAATTGAGATGACGGTGGCAGGGAGTTACTTAGCTGAGCTAGAAAGGGAGCTCCGCTTGGATGAGAGAGCTGAGGAGGAGGTGCTCCAGGAGATCTATGACCATCTACAGGATCGAGTGGCTGAGTTCTGCGAATCTGGTTACTCTCGGGAGGAAGCAGTTAGGAAAGCCATAGATCAGTTAGGGCCGGCCAAGTCTGTGGCTCGGCAAATCCATGAAGCTCGTAGCGGGGGAAGCTGGAAGGGGGCATTCCTTGCTGGCATGCCTCACTTTTTGATTGCCTTGGTTTTTGCCTTCCACCTGTGGTGGGATGCACCTTGGGTAGCGGTTGTCTTGATTCCCCTCATAGCGTTGGTTACCTATGGCTTTAGGAAGTATAAGCCATGCTGGCTTTATCCCTGGCTGGGCTACTCTGTACTGGCCTCTGCCTCTGTCTTTGTGGTGGCGGGAAAGCTTATCTCCTTCTCCAGCCCCTGGTACTGGTTAATGGGGATGTTCTTTCTTCCTCCGGCTATCTGGCTGGCGGGCAGTGTCTTTATTCAAGCCCTTCGCCGGGACTGGCTTCTGGCCTCACTGGCCCTTCTGCCTTTTCCAGTGACGTCTGGGTGGCTGCTGGCTTTCGAGAAAGGGATCGGTGGTTATCAGGGGCAGTCCTTTGAGGAGCTTGACCTGGGGATGGCGCTGAGCTTTGTTGTTCTGGGAGTGACCACCGCCACTTTCATCCGCCTCAGGAAGCGATTATTCAGGGGTGCACTCTTGCTGGTGGCCATAGTGGTGATTTTGATGCTGATTCTGCCGGCGAAGGGAACGGGGCTTTTCCTGCTAGCCTCTTTCATCTCCGGCTTAATTTTTCTCCCGGCGCTGTTGGAGCCCAGGCTGAAGAGCCACCTGGGAGAGCCAGCCTGGCTGAGGCAGGTTACTGGAGGAGGTTAGCAAGTGTCAGTGAGGGAACGGAAATCATTGTTACGTCTTCTACCTCCGAGGGCAAATTCGAGGTTGGAGAAGTTTAAGAAATCTGTTTTGCTGGTCGGCTGGGGGGTAGCCTTGGCTCAGATTGCGGCCATCCCTTTCTGGGGTGGGGCTGCTCTGGGTTACCTTTCAGCTAGGTACTTTGCTGGGAGGTCAACTGGGCAGCCAGGAAGGCTCAGATCTCGCACCTTCAGTATCGGCCCTTACCGCATCCATCTTCACCACTGGACCTTATCCAGTCTGTTCCTCACTCCGCTGCTCCTTAAGGGATTCTATGTTCATTTTCTGGAGTTTTTCCTACTGGCCTGCGGCTTTTGCGCTGCGCTAGTCTTCCACGGGATCTACAGCTACACTGATTGGTACAGGGTTGTTAGCCGCAAGTCCGGAGGGGTGCATTAGGCCGCAACAGGGGGCAAATTTATAGTTTGTATCAGGCTCTTGGAGTGGGCGATACTGGATTTGAACCAGTGACCTCTGCGATGTCAACGCAGCGCTCTCACCCCTGAGCTAATCGCCCTTCTAGTTGATAGTATAGTAAGGGATCATTTTTTGTCAACCTTTAGATTAACTATTGACTTTTGCAGAAGTTTCAGGTTAAATTAAACGTTAATAATAAACCAATAGTGGATTTTAAGGAGGCAGATGACAAGTAGGATGGTTTATATCGATGATACAACCCTGAGGGATGGCGAGCAGACGGCAGGGGTTGTCTTCAGCAACGAGGAGAAGCTTGAGATTGCCCGGATGCTCGATGCGATGGGAGTGCATCAGATTGAGGCCGGGATCCCCGCAATGGGAGGTGAGGAGCAGGAGGCGATCAAGGCCATCGTGGATATGGGACTGCGAGCGAGCATTCTAGCTTGGAATCGCCCGGTTATCTCAGATATCGAGGCCTCGCTCGAGTGCGGCGTTAAGGCAGTGGCCATCAGCATTTCTTCCTCGGATATCCACATAGAGTACAAGCTTCGTCAGAGCCGCGAGTGGGTACTCAAGGTGGTGAGGGAGGCGGTGGAGTATGCTAAAAAGCACGGCCTCTACGTCTCGGTCAATGCTGAGGATGCTTCTCGGTCAGAGCCGGGGTTCCTCTTGGAATTTGCCCGGAATGCCAAAGACGCCGGTGCTGATCGTCTCCGCTTCTGCGACACGGTGGGGGTTCTGGATCCTTTTCGGACCTATGAATTAGTACGCCAGCTCATTGAGGAGGTGGGCATCGAGATTGAGATGCATACGCATAACGATTTTGGCATGGCCACCGCCAACGCCATTGCTGGGGTAAGGGCTGGAGCTACCTGGGTTAATACCACAGTGAATGGGTTGGGGGAGCGGGCAGGGAATGCTTGCCTGGCCGAGACGGTCATGGCCCTGAAGCACCTGATGGGTGTTGATACCGGAATTGATACTACGCAGCTTAGAGGAATTGGCGAGTATGTGGCTCAAGCCTCTGGGCGAGCTCTGCCTGTGGGCAAGGCCATCCTGGGGGATAATATCTTCGCGCATGAATCTGGAATTCACGCCGATGGAGTGCTTAAGAACCCACGCACTTATGAAGCCTTTTCGCCCGAGGAAGTAGGGCTCCAGCGGCAGATATTGGTTGGTAAGCATAGCGGCACTCACACCATTAAGTTCAAGTTCAAGCACGAGTATGGCATTGAGCTAGATGACGAACTAGCAGTCAAGATCCTAGCCCGTGCTCGCACCATGGCGATAGAGAAGAAGCGGGCGCTCTTTGATAAGGAATTGGCACTTATCTGTAAGCAGGTGCACCAGGAGGCAGGTTACACTAAGCCGGCCACGCGGGGGCACAAGGGATCGGGGGCGTGAATATCACCCCGGAGAAGCTGCGAGCGAGCAAAGCAACCTCCAAGGCACTTGTTCTTCAGCGGGCATTCCTTACAAGGCGTGGGGAGTTGAGGCTGAGTCAGACTGTGGGTTAGTTCGTTTTCCTCTTGTTTCTTCCAAGCTGTGTTGAGACCTTCTCTTATATTGCCTAGAGAGAGATCCAGCACATCACAGAGCAGCACTTCCCCCTGTGGGGAGATGTCGATCTCTTCTGCTCGGCGACAGGAGGAGGAGAATACCTTGGGGGAGTGCACCACTAAACCCGAGAAGGGGAGGCACCAAAGAGATACGGGAAGATTTAGGCTCTCTGCCCCTTCCTCGGCCTGTTGAAGCGTTACCACGATTTCCTTTGATGTTGGAGCGAGTTCCTTCCCAGCCCTTCCGGCAGGTATCACCGGAATGAGGCAGCTTACTGCTGCGCCAAGCTCCTTGACTAGAGCAAGGTGCTCAGCCACTTCCCAGTAGTTTAGCTTGCTTACCGCCATTATGGTGGAGAACTTCATTCCCGCCTTATTCATCCGCCGGGCGGCCGAGATCACCTTTTCCCAGGTATCGGGCCCACGGATTTTCTCATGGGTTTCCTTTCTTGCCCCATCCAAGCTGAGGAAAACCCAGACCTCATACTGGGCCAGTTTTTCTAGCAGGTTGTCAGAAAGAAGTAGACCATTGGTGACCACCGTGGTGCTTATCCCCTGCTCATAGGCCCGCTGCATAAGCCTCAGGGCATCCGGGCGCAGAAATACCTCCCCACCGGTAAGACCGATGTGCCTTACCCGGGCCTGGGCAGCCTGATCTATTAGTCTCAGGGCTTCGTGTTCGCTTAGTTCCCCAGCTTTGGGGAACCTGCTAGCATAGCAATGACGGCAGGCCAGGTTACAGCGGGAGGTAACTAGCCAGATGATGCTTTGCGGCCCCTTTAGGTCTACAGCCGCCTCGTCTCTCATTTCTTTACTTTAACATGAAGGTAAAGGTCTCCCGGAGCTCTTCCCTCCATCCCCATTCCCTTGAGGCGGATCTTGGTGCCTGACTCGACCCCGGCCGGTATTTTGACTCGGAGAGCTTTTCTTTTCTTCCCCCTACGGTAGCTGATCTTCTTCTCGCAGCCTAAGGCTGCCTCCCGGGCCGAAAGGCGGAGCTCTTGATGCAAATCCTCGCCCCTGAGCGGCAAATTCCTTAGATCAAGTCCGAAGAATTTCTTGAGTAAGTATCTTCCCAGGCGGTTCGCCAGTTTGGCCAGGAGCTTTTCCACCAGCCCTGGTTTGCGTAGCTGCGCTTCTGGGTTGGCTGGGGGAGAACCGTAGTACCCGGCTACACTGGGACCGTAGAACTGGATGACAAACCCCCGCCCACCGAAGAAGACTTGATTCAAGAAGTCCTCATCAAATCTAAGTCCGCTTCCTTCAAACCAGTGACTTAGTTCGTCAAAGAAGTCACGGTTGGTGAAAGTTTCTCGGAAGATATCCTCGGGGCTGTAGCGGAATCCCATACCGGGGCCCACTCCTACGAAGCTCCTGCGGCGGTAAGCGTCGTACTCCCGACGCTTTGTTTCGTCACTGAGTATAGCATAGGCCTCGTTTATCTCCTTGAACCTTTCCTCAGCCTCCTTTTCCCTTCCCGGGTTTCGATCGGGGTGGTATTGAAAAGCAAGCCTGCGGAAGGCGTGCTTTATCTCTTCCTGGCTGGCATCTTCTGCTAGGCCCAATATTTGGTAGTAGTCTTTCATCCTATCTCCAGCATCTGGTCAACAGCAGCTTTAGCCCTTATCCTGATCTGCTCCGGCACCTTCACTTGTGGGGCGAGTTCCTCCAATGAGCGAAGCAGCTTCTCCAAGGTGATGAGCTTCATAAAAGGGCAAATAGCTTGTTCAGAGGCAGGAAGAAATTTTTTTTCGGGGTTTTCCTTGCGGAGGCGGTGAAGGATGCCGATCTCGGTGCCCACGATTAGTTCCTGAACCTCACCCCTGGCTGCATAGCGGCATATCCCCGCGGTGCTGGCCACCTCATCGGCCAGGTCAACGACATCTGCCTGACATTCAGGGTGCACTACTACCTTAGCTTGAGGGTATTCTTTCCGCAGCTGAATTATGTCCTCTGACTTTATCCGAACATGGGTGTGACAAAAGCCTGACCAGAGGCTTAAAGCCTGGCCCGTTTTGGTTGAAGCGTAGTGGCCTAGATGTTGGTCAGGGATGAAGAGGATTTCCTCCCCCTTAAGTGCCTCTACCACTTTAGCAGCGTTGGCCGAGGTACAGCAGACATCCGACTCGGCTTTAACTTCGGCACTGGAGTTGACATAGCAGATGACCTTCAGATGTGGGTTCTCCCTTTTCCTCATGCGGATCTCCTCAGCGGTGGCCATATCCGCCAGGGAGCACCCTGCCTGAAGTTCTGGAAGGACTACCTTCTTATCGGGACAGAGAATGGCCGCCGTCTCGGCCATGAACTTAACCCCGCAGAAGACTACCACCTCGGCATCGGTTCGGGCGGCGAGCTGGCTCAGCTCCAAGGAGTCGCCCACGAAATCAGCCACATCCTGAATCTCGCCCAGCTCGTAATTATGGGCTAATATGACCGCCTGTCGCTTCCTTTTTAGGTCCACAATCTTTTGTACTAGCTCGGCTTCCTTTCTTTCCTTCATGTTTTAATCCTCTGGGGACCTGTTTGCTTTTTCAATTATCCCCCCACCCAGCACCACCTCACCCTGGTAGAAGACCACAGCTTGGCCTGGCGTGACGGCTGGTTGAGGCTCATCAAATTTTACTTGCACCTCACCTCCATCCAGCGGGCTCAGCTTCGCTTCAGCCCCCTCATGCTTGTACCTTATCTTTACCTTCGCCCTGATGGGTTGCTCTAATTTTTCCACCGCTATCCAGTTAAGTTCAGAAGCCACCAGTTCTTGGCTGTATATTTCCTCCTTGCTTCCTACAATGAGGGTATTCCTCTCTGGATCAATGTCGATGACATATAGCGGCCTACCGGTGGCTATTCCCAGCCGCCGACGCTGACCGATGGTGTAGCTGGGAAGCCCCTGGTGCTGCCCCAGAACGTGGCCCTCTCTATCGAGTATTGGGCCTGGCCAGAGCTCTCCAAAGAGCCAGAGATAACCTCCAGTAGAGAAGTTCTGGCTCTCCGCGGCATCGGTCGGCAGACCAAATGATCGGGCCATTTCCCTTACCTCTGCCTTGTGGTGGCCTCCCAGCGGGAGGAGTAAGCGGCTGAGCTGATGCTGAGAGAGGGAAGAGAGGAAATAGGATTGATCCTTCTTCTCATCTTTGGCCTTCTTGAGCTGGTAACGGCCACTCTTTTCTTCATACTCCACTTGAGCATAGTGCCCCGAGGCAAAGTAATCAAATTGTAGCCCGCTGCTCAGGGCTTTCTGCATTAAAGCTTTGAACTTCAGTCGCTGATTGCACCTAATGCAGGGGTTGGGCGTCCTCCCTCGAAGATACTCTCGGCGGAAGTAGTCCAGCACATCAGTTTCGTATTCTTGACTTAAATCGAAGGTATAGTGGGGAATCTGCAGAATTTCAGCCACCCTCTGAGCTTGTGCTATCATTTCGTCTTCCCCTGGGCCGTAGCAGCTAGGGCGCCTGTCAATGAGGGAGGAAGCCCCTCTACGCCAGGTCCTCATGGTCACGCCGATAACCTGGTAACCCTTTCCCTTAAGTAGGGCGGCTGCCACCGAGGAGTCCACCCCACCACTCATCGCTACGGCCACTTTTCTCGCGTCTGGCATCAAATCAGCTTTTCCCTCTCCAAAACCCAAAGAATACCCACGACCCTGAGGTCAAGTTTTGTATTCTCAGGGAGGTTCAGCAAGAAGTTTCCCAATTTCGCGACTGGAAGTTTCAAAACCTCGATTTCCTCAGCAATGTCTTTCTCCTCTCCCCCTATGTACTCGACTTCTGGAGCGAAAAAGTGAGTAGCTTGGGTCGAGGTCAAAGCGGGGCACAGGGGGACTGAAACAATAGGTATTAATTTCCCCGCCTTATAGCCAGTTTCTTCTAAGAGCTCTCGCCTGGCAGCTTCCTCTTCGGTCTCCCCTTTTCTGTCCAGAAGACCGGCAGGGAACTGAATAACGAAGGATTCTAAAGGAACTCTCCAGTTTCTTTCCAAAATTACTTCTCTTTCCTTAGTCAGCGCAACAACTACCACAGCCCCTTTACCATATGTGCCTTTTCTCTCCACCACCTCCCAGGCACCTTTCCCTTTGCCCTCGAAATATTTCTTCACCACCATCAAATAGTTTCCTTCAAAGACGGTCTCTCTTCTGATAATCTTCATTCCTACCTCGGCGGGCTGAAGAGGATGGTAATTACATCCCCATCATGAACCAGGTAATTTTTCCCTTCGAGTCTCAGAAGGCCCTTTGAGCGAGCTTCCTGAAGGCTGCCACATTTCATCAGATCGTCATGGGAGATGACTTCTGCCCGGATAAAGCCCCGCTCCATGTCCGTATGTATCTTTCCGGCCGCCTTTTGAACCGTGGTTCCTCTTCGAACAGGCCACGCCCTTATCTCTCCGGAGGCGATGGTGAAAAAGGTCACCAGTTCTAGAAGATCGTAAGAAAGCTTTATTGCCCGATTTAGACCACTCTCGGTCAAGCCCAGTTCGCGGCGGAAAACCTCTGCTTCAGATTCCTCAAGTTGGCAGAGTTCAGCTTCAAGCTTGCCGCAGAGCACGGCTACGCCGATGTGTGGGTGGTGATGCCTCTGAGAGAGTTGCTCCTCTAGTCTCGTGGCTTGGTTTAGGCTCTCCTCACCGATGTTAAAGATTAGAAGTAATGGTTTGGCAGTGAGGAACTGGTAATTTTCAAGGGCCTGGAGCTCTGCTGGACTCAAGTCCTGCTCACGAATTGGGTGGTTGGCTTCTAGGGCTGCCCCGAGCTTCTCAAAGAGTGCCAGCTCTCTCAGGTTGGCCTCTCTTTCCACCTCCCGTGCCCCTTTCAGCAGATTTCTGATTCTCTCCTTCCTCCGCTCCACGATAGCTAGGTCGGAGAGAATAAGCTCTAGATCCATGGCAGCCGCAGCCTTATCTAGCTCTGAATCAAGGGCGTTCCCGTTAAAGGCTTTGACTACATGAATTAGGGCCTCAGATTGGCTCAGCCGGGCAAGGAATTGCCCTCCGATCCCTTCCCCCTTCCCCAACCGTGGCGGAACTTGCAGGTCAACATATTGGACTTCAGCCGGCACTACGCGCTTCGGCTGGAGTAACTCGGCCAGCGTATTGAGCCGATTATCGGGGACCTTTACCACGCCGATGTGGGTGCCGGAGGAATAGGTCGTCTCTGCCCTTCCCCTGGTCAAGGCGTTGAAGATAGTGGTTTTGCCGCTCTGAGGGAATCCAATAAGGCTAAGCTCCATCGCCGTAAAATGCCCGAAAGGTCTCTGACTTTTGGAGAGTCCATAAATCTAAATCCTTTGTTAACCGGACTTGTTTAATATTTAGCACTCCTGTTTTAGGATTTCACTTGGTAGTATGCTAAAATAAGTTTCGGTTTTATTATACCCTGAACGCCCTTACTTTGAAACGGAGTGGTTTGTTGTATATTCTCTACGGTGAGGACGATTTCTCATTAAAGGAGTGGCTCTCTGGACTCAGGGAAGGTGCAGATATCCAGGTGAGGGCGGCGGATAAACTTGGCTTCGATGAACTCATTGCCATCTGTAATACATTGCCTTTCCTCGCACCTAAGCGGCTAATAATTGTCGAAGGATTGCTAAGCCGCTTTGAACCTCGGGAGGGTCGTTCTGTGGAAGCTAGTGAGTGGCGTGATCTGGCAGAGCAGGCAGCGCACTTTCCTCCGACTACGACACTGGCGCTGTCCGATGGTAAACTAAGCCCTTTTAATCCTCTGCTGAGAGAGCTGGCCCCCAAAGCGGAGGTGAGAGAATTTACGCCCCTTAAAGGGGCCGAGCTGGAAAACTGGATTCATAAGCGTGCGGCTGGCCTAGGGAGTGAAATCTCAAATCGAGCAGTGAAGTTACTGGCTGAACTTATAGGCGGCAATCTTTGGATACTTTCGCGGGAGATAGAAAAGCTTTGTCTTTATGCCGCTGGTCGGCATATCAACGAAGAAGATGTTCGAAAGCTAGTAAGCTATGCCAGGGAAGCCAGCATCTTTGTCCTGGCCGATGCCATTGTTGGGCGGCAACTGCAGAAGGCCTCTCACCTTCTGCGTGAATTCTTTGATGAAGGGGCTGCCCCGCCTTATCTCCTTTACATGATCACCCGGCAGTTTCGACTCGTGATTCAAGCAAAAGAGATGGCCTCGAGGGGGTTATCGGCCAAGGAGATAGGCCAAAGTTTAGGAATTAGTTCGGATTACCTCTTGGAGAAGGTGTTAGGCCAGGCGGGAAAATATTCCGCTGAGCGGT
>CAZJSO010000018.1:0-17738 GCA_964548795.1 uncultured Dehalococcoidia bacterium
CCTGTGGAAGCTTATCTGCGAACTCGACGAGCCAACCTTTGAAGAACTGCTCCCCCTGGCGGACAAGGCCGACGCCTGGCTAGGTGACCTTCTCCGGCAAATAGCCCAAGAGAGGGAAGGTGTGCTCACCTTCGTCCAGCCACCCATTCGCTTTGCCCCTGTCCAGGTGCTCCACCCCTCCCCCCAGAAAAAACCCCTGGACATCAGGAAGCTGAGTTCCTTTTTCCTGCCCGGAGGCCCTTTAGCCGAGGCCTTCCCTCAATATGAGTACCGCCCCCAGCAGGTGAAGATGATGCAGGAGGTGGCCCGGTCCCTAAACGAAGGGCGCCGGCTTCTGGTCGAGGCAGGCACCGGGGTGGGAAAGTCGCTGGCCTACCTCCTCCCCGCCGCCCTTTTCGCCCTGCAGAATGAGGTCCCCATGGTCATCTCCACTAATACCATAAGCCTTCAAGAGCAACTGGTGAAAAAGGACATTCCGGGGCTCACCCGAGCGCTGGAGAGAGAAGGCCTAAGTGGCCTTCGAGCAGTTACGGTTAAAGGGCGCTCCAATTATCTCTGTCCCCGGCGCTTGAGCCTTCTTCAATCAGATGACTCATCGCCTGACCTGGCCCGGCTGCTGATGAAAATTCGAGTCTGGCTTCCTACCACCCAAACTGGCGACCGCTCCGAACTCAACCTCAACATGCGTGAACTTAAGCTATGGGATCGAGTCTGTGCCAAGGTAGAGGGCTGCCCGGGGAAGAAGTGCCACTACTACGATAGCTGCTTCCTCTTCCAGGCTCGCCGGCTGGCTGCCGGGGCTCACCTGATCGTGGTGAATCATGCTCTCCTCCTCTCCGAGGCGGCTGGAGCCCAGATACTTCCCGAGCATAGCTACCTCATAATTGATGAAGCTCATCACCTGGAAGATGAAGCTACCAAGCAACTCAGCCTGCAGTGTGCCGAACAGGACTTCTTAGATTACCTCCAGAGCCTCACGGCCTTCCTCCCCAAACTGAAGAGCTTAGCTCCAACTTCCCGAAAAGGAGACCTCCAGCAGGCCATCCAGAACCTTTATCTGGAGGCAGAGAAGGCCCGCCCGGCCGCTGGAGACCTTTTTCAGAGCCTTCAGGAACTTCTACACTACTGTGGAGAGACCGAAGAGGAAGTAGAAGTTCGGCTCACCCGGGAGGTCCGTGCTCAGCCAACTTGGTCAAGGGTGCAGGAAGCAGCTGAGCGACTCAAACTCGAGCTGGATAAGCTGAGCGAGGGGCTGGACCGGCTTTACAACTTCTTCGAGGACTTAGGAGAGCGAGCCGGGAAGGATCACGAAGATTTAAAGCTGGAAATTCTCACCCTTTGGGGGGCCAAGGAGAAACTGGCCCGGGGGCTGGATCTTTTCTTTCATCCCCAGCCAAACCAAATCCTCTGGGTCTCCAGTCGAAGGAACGGCGAGCTCAACTTTTGCTCCGCTCCTCTCCACGTGGGCCAGTTCTTAGAAAAGTTCCTCTTCTCTCCCAAAGAGGCGGTGGTTCTTACCGGCGCTACCCTAGGCACCCACGGTAATTTCCAGCATTTCCGAGAAAGGGTGGGGTTAAGATCGGCTGAGGAGCTTTCGCTCGGTTCGCCTTTTGATTACCGCCGCAGAGCCCTGATCTATATTCCTCGGGACATCCCTGAGCCAGGGAAGGCAGGATACCAAGAGGCGGTGGAGAAGGTGCTGTTCTCTCTCTGCCGGGCGATCCGCGGAAAGTGCCTTGTCCTATTCACCTCCTATGCCCAGCTCCGTACCACCCTGGAGTCAATCGGCCCCCCGCTGGAAGAAGAGGGCATCCTGGTCCTGGCACAAGGAGTGGATGGGTCACCGAGGCAGCTTCTCTCCTCACTCATTTCCAACCCGGAAACCGTTGTTCTGGGCACGGCTAGCTTCTGGGAGGGCGTGGACGTGGTGGGGGAGGCGCTCAGCGTGCTGGTAATGATGCGACTTCCCTTTAACGTGCCCAATGAGCCCATCTTCGCCGCCCGCTCAGAGACATTCAAGGACCCTTTTAGGGAATACGCTTTACCTCAGGCTGCCTTCCGCTTCAAACAGGGGTTCGGACGGTTGATTCGCTCCAAGAATGACCGGGGGGTAATGGTGGTGCTGGACAGCCGATTGAACTCCCGGGAATATGGGTCATATTTCTTAAGCTCGCTGCCACCCTGTCGGGTGGAGAGAGGAAGCTCCCGTGGACTTCCAGCAACGGTGAAGAAATGGCTTGGAGGATAAGATGGAAAAGGTTTTTGAATGGATAGATGAACACTTTCAGGAAGGGATAGAAGACCTCCTAAAGCTGTGTCGTCAGCCGAGCATCAGTGCTCAGGGGGTGGGGATGGAGGAGATGGCTGGGCTCCTCATCTCTTTACTCCAAAAATACGGGGTTGAGTACCGCATCCTCCCCACCGCCAGATATCCCGTGGTCTACGGAGAGATCCCGGGAGACTCTGCCTTTACCCTGCTCCTCTACAACCATTACGATGTCCAGCCTCCGGAGCCGCTCGAGCTCTGGAGCTCACCCCCGTTCGAGCCCGAAGTAAGGGAAGGGAAAGTATTCGGGCGGGGGGTAGCTGACGATAAAGGGGACATTTCCTCCCGGCTGTTGGCCCTGCGGGCCTTTCGAGAAGTAAGAGGAAGCTTGCCAATAACGGTAAAATTCCTTATCGAGGGTGGTGAGGAGATAGGCAGCCCAGGGCTGCCTGAGCTCATAAGCCAGAATAGAGATCTGCTGCGAGCCGATGCCTGTATCTGGGAGGGGGGAGAGGTGAGCTGGGAGGATCGGCCTGCCGTTTGTCTGGGGGTCAAGGGGATTCTTTACGTGGAGCTGAAAACTGAGGGGGCAAAGCGTGACGTCCATTCCTCCATGGCTACCATAGTGCCCAGCCCTGCCTGGAGGCTGGCCTGGGCCCTGAGCAGCCTTAAGGATTCTCAGGAAAGAATCCTCATCGAGGGCTTCTATGACGACATCGTCCCGCCGACGCCGGAGGAACTTGCGGCCGTTGAGGCCATCCCCTCAGAGGAAGAGGAGCTGAAACGGAGTTTGGGGCTGAAGTGCTTCCTCCGAGGCTTGAGTGGGGCAGAGCTGGAGAAGCGGCACCTTCTGGAGCCCACCTGCAATATTTGCGGAATGCTCTCTGGCTACACGGGCGAGGGCTCGAAAACGGTTCTCCCCTGTCAAGCTTCGGCGAAGCTTGACTTCCGGCTGGTTCCTCGGCAGCGGCCAGAGGACATCTTGGAGAAGCTCAGGCGGCACCTAGAAAAACACGGATTCAGCGACATCTCCATCTCCTATCAGGAAGGAGAGCATCCCGCCCGCACTCCCTTAAGCTCCCCCTTCGTGAAGCTAGTAGCGGAGGCAGCGAGGGAAGTCTACTCGGCGGAGCCGATAATTATCCCTACCTCTGCCGGCACTGGCCCCATGTTTCCCTTCACAGAAGCTCTAGGTGTTCCAGTGACCTCCTGTGGCGTGGGGCATCCGAACTCACGAGCACATGCTCCAGATGAGAACATTCGCCTGGCTGACTTTATTCGGGGAACTAAGCACCTGGCCGCCATCATCGACCACTGTGGCAGGTAGTCACAGCTCTCCTGCCAACGTTGTGGAACCTTGCCCACCTAGGATTCCTTTAGCAGCCTCTGTAGCAAGTCCATTTCTTCCTCCCGGCTCCCCACCTCCCCATTCAGCCGTGCTTCCTTAAGCTTGGCCAGCAGCCGACCCATTTTCCTTCCCGGTGGCACTCCCATCCCTTTAAGGTCTTCTCCGTTGAGCTCGGGCATGATGAAGCGAAGTTGGCTTAGATAAAGTTCCAGCCACCCCTTCGCCTCGGCAGACTCAGCCACCAGGGCCAGCACACGAATCACCTCCTCACGATAGCCCTCCAGCTCACGGCAGACTTCGCTGGGCCGGCTTGCCTCAGCCAAAGTAGGGAGGTATTTCCTGAGCTTGGGGACTTCTCGCATCGCCCGTCTGGCCCAGCCGGGGGGCTTAAGGCGGCGAATAAGACTTTCCACCTCCTCCTCGCTGAGCCGAGAGACCAGCAGGCCGAGATAAAGTGTAGGGTTTAACAATCCTTTTGCTCGGGCCTCCCGAAATTTCCCCGCCAGCCAGCCGTTGAAATCAAGCGAAACATGAACTCTTTGCAGCACACCCAAATCAGCCATCCGCAGGAAAGACTTCTCCGGCTGCGCCTCCTCCAGGGTCAGCTCCAACTCACGCCAGAGCCGCTCACCGGTGATGAGCTCCAGCACCTGACTATCCCGGCGAGCCAATTCCTCGGTCTTTTCCTCCAGTCGAAAGCCCAGTCGCTGCTCATAGCGAATTCCCCGGAGAATTCTGGTGGGGTCGTCCTGGAAGCTAAGTTCGTGCAGGACTCTTACTAGGCCAAGTTCCAGGTCCTTTTTTCCTCCGTAGAGGTCTAGAAGCTCACCGAAGTGAGCCGGGGCAAGGTTCACCGCCAGGGCATTGATGGTGAAATCCCTCCGAAAGAGGTCTTCCTCAATTGTGCCTGGCCTGACCGTGGGGAGGGCACCAGGGCGGGTGTAGGTTTCGCATCGGGCAGTCGCCAGGTCGAGGTGGAAGTTACCCCAGGAGATCTTAGCCGTGCCAAAATGTGGATGAGTCACCACCTCCCAGCCCATGGCCTTCGCAAGCTCCTGAGCTAAAGAGATGGCCTGCCCTTCGACTACCAAGTCAAGGTCGAGGCTGGGACGTTCCAAAAGGAGGTCACGCACCCCACCCCCGACCAAGTAGAGTCTTTCTCCCCTTCGCGCAACTTCCTCCCCAGCCGCTCGCAGTAACTCCAGAAGCTCTACCGGGAAATGCTTCCGTAGCTTTTGGGCAACGTTTGCCAAGTCAAGGTTATTATAACAGATACTCCTGAAAAACGAATTTTCTCGGAGAAATTTCGCCCAAAAAGGTCTTGACCCCGGCCTCTCGGCTTGTTATTCTTTTGCTATCCTTGTTCTTTCCAACCCCGAACCACCTCGAGGGCATCCTATGGAAGAGGCCAGGCAAGTTTGGGAAGCAGCTTTGGGAGCCTTAGAACTTCAAGTAACTCGAGCTAATTACCAGACCTGGCTAAAGAGCACCGTCGGAATCTCTTTGAATGGTAACCAGATGGTGGTCGGGGTGCCTAGTGCCTTTGCCAAGGAGTGGCTGGAGAAAAGGCTCCTTCATCTTATCCAAAAGACCCTGCTAAGTCTCTTGGGCAGACCCGTGGAGGTACAGTTCCTCGTTAACCCAAGCTCTAAATCGGGCGAGACGGAGGAATTTGAGTGTCCCAGTTTCAATCCTAAATACACCTTCTCCTCTTTTATAGTGGGAGACTCCAATCGCCTAGCTCATGCCGCCGCTTCAGGAGTGGCGGAGAATCCTGGCCAAGCCTACAACCCTCTTTTCATCTATGGTGGGGTGGGCTTAGGGAAAACACATCTGCTTCATGCTATTGGTCATGTCATACTCCAAAATACGGCACGCGTGATTTATGTCACCGCAGAGCAGTTCACCAACGAGTTCATCATGGCCATCAGAGAAAGGAGCACGGAACAATTTCGCAGCAAATACCGGGGCGTAGATGCACTCCTAATAGACGATATCCAGTTCATCATGGGAAAGGAGCAGACTCAAGAAGGGCTGTTTCACACGTTCAATGACTTGCACAATGCCAACCGCCAGATCGTGCTCACCAGCGATCGCCCTCCAAAATCCCTTTCCCTTCTCGAAGACAGGCTGCGCTCCCGTTTCGAATGGGGGCTTATTGTGGATATCCAGCCGCCAGATCTGGAAACCCGCCTGGCTATTTTGCAGGCCAAGGCTAAAGAACACAAGGTAGGGCTGCCCTCAGAGGTGCTTTATTTCATTGCCAAGCGAATACAAGCTAACATCCGTGAGCTCGAAGGAGCTCTCAACCGCGTTACCGCCTATGCTCGCCTGGTCAATGCTCCTGTTACCACTGACCTGGCAGCCCAGGCTCTGCTGGACATAACCACTAGTGAGACCAAGCGCATGCTCGCCCCTGAGCTAGTAATCGATGCGGTAGCTCAGTACTTTAATCTCAGCCCAGACGTTCTCCGGGGAAAAAGAAGGGATAAAGCAGTTGCCTTGGCCAGACAAATAGCCATGTATCTCCTCCGAGAGGAGATGGAGTTATCTTGGACCGAAATAGGGAGGTCCCTGGGAGGGAAAGATCACAGCACCGTTCTTCACGGCTATCAAAAAATCGCCTCTGAAGCCGAAATTAGCCCGGCCCTGCGCCAGGATATCTTGGACATCAGGGAAGCTCTTTACAAAAGCGCTGAGTGAGCACCATCTACCGCTGGCACCTGTGGATAAGTCCCTAAATTTTGTGGATAAAAGCTTAGGACTGTGGATAACTTACTTAAAGGGTTGTTAGCTGGTCTCTTCCACCTTATCCCACGAGGTTGGATATTTGGTGTAATAATCCATGAAACTGTTCCCGTTTTTGCTATCTGAAAATATGGTTGTCCCAGTTCTCCCAGTCTTCCTGAGCTTTACTGGTTATTATTATAAACCACAGTATTACAATATAGATAATAGATGTATAAATAGATAAAATAGAAGCAGTCCAAACCTGTGGGACTCCGATGGCCTCGCCAAAAAGAACAAAGTATTTTAGCTACCAGCGGTTAGTGGTTAAGCTGGGGACGAACGTGATCACCAAGGGAGATAAGTTAGCCGCCCCTAGGATAGCAAATTTAGCCCGGCAGGTAGCTGAACTAAGGAAGGCTGGCCTTGAGGTGATAATAGTCTCCTCCGGGGCTATTGCCTTAGGCAAACAGGAACTCAGGTTACAGAAAAGGCTTAAAGGTGTACCCTTCAAGCAAGTACTTGCCTCAGTGGGACAAACAAGACTTATGGAAATCTACCGGGAACTGTTCCGGCCATACAGGATTAAGGTAGCCCAGGCCTTACTCACTCGAGCCGACATCCTAAGCCGCCTAGGCTACCTTAATGCGCGCAATACCTTGCTCTCCCTGCTAGATCTTGAAGTGGTTCCTATCGTGAACGAAAACGATGTGGTGGCGGTGGAGGAACTGGAAGGTACTACTTTTGGGGATAATGACTCCCTCTCGGCCCTGGTAGCTAATCTAGTAGATGCTGACCTACTCCTGATGTTGAGCGATGTAGCCGGACTTTATACTTCCGACCCGGAGCGGGATGCTGCAGCACGTCTTATATCCCGAGTGGAGAAGATTGACACTGAACTCGAGCAGCTAGCTGGAGGGAGTTCAGGCGAGGGCACGGGCGGAATGCTAACAAAGCTTGAAGCGGCTAAATTGGCAACCTCTTCAGGCGTAGCTGTAGTCATCGCAGATGGCAAGGAACCTGAAGTTATTTTACGAGTTGCTTCGGGTGAGTCCCTGGGCACTTTTTTCCCGCCAGCCGTCTCACGCTTAGAAAGTCGCAAACGCTGGGTGTTGAGCTTGCCAGTTAAGGGGCAGCTTTATGTCGACCCAGGAGCACAGGCAGCACTGCAGAAACAATATAAGAGCCTGTTGCCAGCGGGGGTGGTGAAGGTGGAGAAGGAGTTCGAGCGGGGAGAAATGGTAGCCGTTCTTGATGTGCTAGGGAACGAGCTCGGCCGGGGAATAGTCAACTACAGCTCCGGGGACATAGAGGTGATCAAAGGGCATCATTCGGACGAAATCCAATCACTGCTTGGCTACGAGTACGGCGAAGAGGTAATACATCGAAATAATCTCGTGGTACTATGAGTGACATTCTGTTCGAGACCAATCTCCAGAGCGTCAAGCTTCTCCGAAGGGGCAAAGTAAGGGATATTTATGACTTGGGGAACTCCCTGCTGCTAGTGACTACCGACCGACTTTCTGCCTTTGATGTAGTTCTGCCGAATGGGTTGCCGGGGAAGGGGAAGGTTCTTACCTCGCTCTCTCTCTTCTGGTTCAGCTTAACCCAGGGGATCATTTCCAATCATCTTCTATCCCAGGACCTCTCCTTCCTTGATGCGGCTGAGAGGCAAGTAGTGGAGGGAAGGGCAATGCTCGTCCGGAAGACCGAGCCCATCTCGGTGGAATGTGTAGTGCGGGGGTATCTTTCAGGCTCCGCCTGGAGAGACTACCGGACCAGCGGCCAAGTGGCTGGCATTAAATTGCCACAGGGACTTAGAGAATCGGAGAAATTACCTGAGCCCATCTTTACCCCGACCACTAAAGCCCAGGTCGGCCATGATGTGCCACTAACCTTCGAAGGACTAGAGAAAATAGTGGGGAAAAATTTGGCCTCAAAGCTCCGAGAGCTCTCTCTCCAAATCTACCGTAAAGCTGCCGCCTACGCTGAAGAGAGGGGTATCCTCATCGCCGACACCAAATTTGAGTTTGGGGTCTACCAGGGGGAGGCTATTTTGATAGATGAGCTTCTTACCCCAGACTCCTCCCGTTTCTGGCCGAAGGACAAGTATCAACCCGGCAAATCTCAGCCAAGTCTGGACAAACAGCCAGTGAGGGATTGGCTGGAACAATCTGGCTGGGATAAAAAGCCCCCGGCCCCCCAACTCCCCCCTGAGATAATTCAGGAGACCTCGCGCCGATATCAGGAGGTATGCCGGAAGCTCTTGGGAAAAGCCAATGGCTCATGTTCTTGAGGCAAGCCCTGAAAATATAAGGCGAGCAGCGGAGGTTCTGCAAGCGGGGGGGCTGGTGGCTTTTCCCACCGAGACCGTTTACGGCCTCGGGGCAACCATCACGAACGAAAAGGGCCTGGTCAGAATTTTTACCGCTAAGGGAAGGCCTGATTTTATTCCCCTCATCGTGCACCTGGCCGATGTATCTTTTCTTCCTACGGTAGTGGCGGAAGTTCCCGCAGTTGCCTGGCGGCTGATAGAAACTTTCTGGCCGGGTCCGCTCACCCTTGTCCTTCCCAAAAAGCAGGAGCTGTCTGACTTGGTGACCGCTGGCCTCCCCACAGTGGGAGTGCGGCTACCCCAGAATGAGGTGGCCCTAGGTTTAATTTGGGAGGTGGGCGTGCCTTTGGTAGCCCCCTCGGCCAACCGGTTTGGCCACCCCAGCCCTACCCGTGCCGAACATGTTCAGGAGGATCTGGGAGACCGCATAGACCTTATCCTTGACGGTGGGGAAACCCAGCTTGGTGTGGAATCCACTTTGGTTGATCTCTGCTGCTCACCTCCCAGGATATTGAGGCCTGGTGGGGTGAGCCAGGAGTCGCTACAGGAAATCGTGGGCGAAATTTGTGTTACTGATTCCACAAGGCAAAACCAGCACTATGTGACCAAAGCTAAAGTGCTGCTCTACGAGGGGAGATCCTGGGAAAGAGTAGCCCAGGCTATGCGCCAGAAGGCGGAGGAACTTCAGGGCAGAGGTAGAGTTGGCTTGCTACTTCCTGAAGGCTTTCCCCGATTCGCCAGCAAGGAGGCTGTGGAGGTCAGCCTGGGTTCCTTTGTCGAGCTTGAGAAGGTGGCCCGAAGTATTTTTCCGGCCCTGCGGGCCTTGGAAAGGGAGGGGGTGGCTTATATTCTCACTGTGGCCCCACCGAGGCAGGGAATTGGACTGGCCATCTTTGACCGCTTGTTTAAGGCTGCAGCGAATAAGATTATCGAGGTGAACTGATGGAACTTGATGTAGTGGAAATCCAGAAGATCATTCCCCATCGCTGGCCCTTCCTGCTGATAGATAAAATCCTGGAGCTCGAGCCGGGGAAGAGGGCCGTGGGGCTGAAGAACTTCAGCTTCAACGAGCCCTTCTTCCAGGGGCATTTTCCCGGTTACCCGGTGGTCCCCGGGGTTTTGCTGGTGGAAGCCCTGGCCCAGGTCGGTGCGGTAGCCCTCCTGAGCCTGGGGGAGAATAAAGGTAAGGGCGTGTTTTTTGGTGGAATTGATGGATTTCGCTTCCGTAATCGCGTCTTGCCCGGAGATAGCCTCCGTTTAGAGGTGGAGCTGAAGAAGTTGCGGGGCAGGGTGGGAAAGGGGACGGCCAAAGCCCTGGTGGGGGAGCGGGTGGTGGCTCAGGGGGAACTCACCTTTGCCGTTTTCGACCTCACCACCACTTGATGATGGGACCAGCTCGTTTCAAAGCCTTCCCCAAGCTCCGGCCGAGCTAACAAATAAGCTAGGCTTCGTTTGATTGTTGGTTCACAGCTATTTTATCTATGAGCCAGCCGGAACATATTCACAAAAGAAGTAACACGCCGAAGAGAATAAGCATCATCATGATGAAGACGAAGAAAGTGATTACCAAGGCGTGTTTCAATATTTGCCAGCATCTATCCAGACACGGGTCGTGGTAAAGAGCAGCAAATCTTTGCTTGAGGCTTTCATTTCTTTTGGCTTTCTTGTAAGATAAATTCGCTAGGATGGAAAAGGCCGGGGCGATTATTGCGGCAGCAGGGGAGGGGAGGAGGATGGGACGAGATAAGATCTTTGCCGGGCTCCTTGGCCGACCTCTCCTGGTCTGGGCAGTCGAGCCCTTTCAGGGTTGTAGCCAGATAGATCAAATTGTTATTGTTTTGGAAGCAAGGAATTTGGAGAGGGGCAGGAGGCTGCTCAAAGGTTACAATTGGCCCAAGGTTACCGCCATATGCCCCGGTGGAGAGCGGCGTCAGGACTCGGTGGCCGAGGGCTTGAAGCGACTCGAGGGCTGTGAGTGGGTGGTGGTGCACGATGGGGCTCGGCCCTGCCTTACCCCGGAGCTCATCGAGAAGGGTCTGGCTGAAGCTCAAGAGACTGGGGTTGCCCTCGCTGCCGTGCCGGTCAAAGACACCGTTAAGCTCATCTCAAATGGTTTTGTCCAAGAGACGCCGGAGAGAGAGAACCTATGGTCCGCACAGACCCCCCAGATCTTTCGCTTCGAACTTCTAGCTCGGGCCCACGAAGAGATAGAGGAGAAAGTGAGCGACGATGCGCTCATGGTGGAAAAGCTGGGGCAACGGGTTAAGGTTTATATGGGCTCTTACGAAAACATAAAGGTGACCACGCCAGAAGACCTGGAGCTGGCGGAGATTATCCTCAGGAGAAGAATTAGTGCGGGTAGGGATAGGCTATGACCTGCACCGGCTAGCGGAGAGGAGGAAGCTTGTCCTCGGCGGGGTGGAGATACCCTTTGAGAAAGGACTTCTGGGACATAGTGATGGCGACGTTCTCCTTCATGCCATAATTGATGCTCTTTTGGGTGCTGCTGGCTTGCCAGACATAGGCACCCACTTTCCGCCCGATGATCCCCGGTACAAGGACATCTCCAGCCTGCTTCTCCTTGAGCAGGTGAAGAAGTTGATCCAGGAGAAGGGTTTCCGAGTTCACAATGTAGATGCTACAATTGTAGCTGAGGAGCCCAAGCTTTCTCCCTTTTCCCGAGCAATGAAGGAGAAGATAGCCCAAACGCTGGGAATCCTTGAGGCTTCGGTGGGAATAAAGGCGAAGACGAACGAAGGACTGGGGCTGGTAGGGAAGGGGGAGGCCATCGCCTGCTTCGCCGTGGCCCTGCTGGAGGAGACTTAATGAAGGTATATAATACCCTTTCGAGAAGGAAGGAAGAATTCCTGCCGCCTGGCTCGGAGGTTCGCATGTATGTCTGTGGGGTGACCCCTTATGACTACTGCCACATTGGACATGCCATGAGCTATATCGTCTTCGACGTCATCCGCCGCTGGCTTGAATTTCGTGGCTACCGGGTGAAATACGTCCAGAACTTCACCGATGTGGACGATAAGATCATCGCCCGGGCAAACGAACTTGGTGTCCCCCCGAAGGAGCTGGCCGAAAAGTTCATCGAGGAATACTTCTCGGATATGGATGCGCTTAACATAAAGCGAGCCGACGTCTACCCGCGAGCCACCGAGGAGATACCGGACATCATCGAGGTGGTGAGAGAGCTCATAGCTAAGGGACATGCCTATGACTCAGATGGCGATGTTTACTTCCGGGTGAGGAGCTTTCCCGAGTATGGCAAGCTGAGCCACCGCAGCCTGGAGGAGATGCTTGCCGGGGCCCGGGTGGAGGTGGGGGAAGGAAAGCAGGATCCCCTGGACTTCGCCCTCTGGAAGAAATCGAAGTCCGGTGAGCCCTGGTGGGAAAGTCCTTGGGGGCGCGGGAGGCCGGGGTGGCACATTGAGTGCAGCGTGATGTCCCTGAAGTACCTCGGTGAAACGCTCGACATCCATGGCGGGGGACAGGATCTCATCTTTCCCCACCATGAGAATGAAATTGCTCAATCAGAGTGCTTCACCGGGAAATCTCCTTTCGTTCGCTACTGGTTGCACAACGGGCTGATGCAGCTCGGTGAAGACAAGATGAGTAAGTCTACTGGAAAGCTGGTAACCGTGAAAGAAGTGCTGCGTAAGTACAGTCCGGATGCTTTAAGGATGCTCGTGCTCAGCTCTCACTACCGGAGCCCGCTGGCGTATGCGGAGGAGAACCTCGAGGCTGCGGAGCGGGCAGTGGAGAGATTACGGCGTGCTCTAGCCCCCGGTGAAGGTAAGCTGTCGGTAGAAATAGAGGTGGAAGACCACCGACGGCGGTTTGTTGAGGCCATGGATGATGACTTTAATACTGCTCAGGCCCTGGCAGTCTCCTTCGACCTGGCTCGAGAGATAAACCGAGAGCGGGAGAGGGGGGCCAACGTCTCAGCAGCACAGCAGGCTCTGAAGGAGTTTGCCAGCGTCCTTGGCCTGATTCTGAAGGAAAGAGGGAGGGAGGAACTCGCTCCAGCGGCTCCGTTCATCGAGCTTTTGATCTCCGTTCGGAATGACCTTCGGGCGGCCGGGAACTGGCCCTTGGCCGACAAAATACGTAGCCAGCTTAGGGAGCTGGGCATTAAGCTGGAGGACACCCCGAAGGGGACTACCTGGCTGAAGGAGAGGTAAGTTGCTGCATTTAGCGGACTTCCAGGCCATCCTGCCCAATACCGCGGCCGCAAACGATAAGGGGCATCTTGTCTTGGGCGGCTGTGACCTGGTGGAGCTGGCGGAGGAGTTTGGCACCCCGCTCTACATCTTTGACGAGGCCACGCTGAGGAATGCCTGCCGGGAGTTTCGGCGGGAGTTCGAGGAGCGCTACCCCGATAGCCTGGTCATCTATGCCTGCAAGGCCTTCATCTGTCGGGCCTTGGCACAGATTTTCAAGGAGGAGGGGCTGGGGCTGGACGTGGTCTCTGGAGGGGAAATATATCTAGCCAGCCTGGTAGACTTTCCCCAAGAGAAGGTGTATTTCCACGGAAACAACAAGACCGCCGAGGAACTCAGATTGGCCCTAGAGTGGGGAGTAGGTCGAGTGGTGGTGGATAATTTCTCGGAGGTGGCCTTGCTTGAGCGCTTAGCCCGGGAGGCCGGGATGGTACAGGAAATCTTACTGCGCCTTTCCCCTGGCGTTGATCCGCACACGCATAAGTTCCTGGCCACCGGGGTGGTGGACAGCAAATTTGGTTTTCCTCTTCCTCAGGTGAAGGAAGCGATTGGTCAGGTGGTGGAGTCCTCCAACCTGAGGCTTATCGGTTTTCAGGCCCACCTCGGTTCACTCATTCGGGAGGCTGTCCCCTATCAAGAAGCCGTGAGAGTGATGTTAGGGCTGGCGGCCGAGGCAAGGGATGATTTTGGACTTGAACTTCAGGAGCTGAACCTGGGCGGCGGCTTTGCCGTGCAGTATACCCGGGATGCGCCTGTCCTCCCGATTGCGGAGTATGCCGAGGCGATAACCTCGACTCTTCGGAGCCTGGCCAAGGAGCTAGGCCTTCCTTCTCCGCGCCTTGTGGTCGAGCCGGGGAGGGCCATCGTGGGGCGGGCTGGGGTGGCCCTTTACCGGGTTGGTTCCCTAAAGGATATACCTGGGGTAAGGAAGTATGTCTCGCTTGATGGAGGCCTGGGAGATAATATTCGCCCCGCCCTCTACGGGGCCAGGTATGAGGCTCTGGCGGCTAATAAACTTGGGGGGGAGGAGGTGGAGGAAGTTACCCTGGCTGGCAGGTTCTGCGAGTCCGGTGACCTTCTGGTCAAGGGCGTTCACCTCCCCAGGCTCCAGCCAGGGGATTTAGTAGCTCTGCCCGTTTCTGGAGCCTATAATCTTCCCCTGGCCTCCAATTATAACCTCTGCCCCCGTCCAGCGGCGGTGCTGATACGCCAGGGGCAGGCCAGGCTCATTCGGCGCCGGGAGACCTACGACGACCTGGTGAGGCTTGATTTGCTTTAGAGACCGCTAACTTTGACAAAGAGGTTAAAATAAATTAAATTCTAAAGAAGTGGTTCTCGAGGGGAGCATGCACATTAGCAGAACAAAACAGGAGTGGAAGGAAAAGACTCTTAAGCCGGTCCTGGAAAGATTTCCCGAGCGTCAGGAAAACTTTGAGACCCCTTCCGGAATTGTACTGGACGAGGTATACACTCCGGGGGACATAGCTGGTTTTGATTACCTTCGTGAGTTGGGCTATCCCGGGGAATATCCTTTCACTCGAGGCATACAGCCCTCCATGTATCGGGGACGCATTTGGACCATGCGTCAATATGCTGGCTTTGCCTCAGCCGAGGAGTCCAACCGCCGTTACCGGTATTTGCTGAAACAAGGGCAGACGGGCTTGAGCGTGGCCTTTGACCTGCCTACGCAGATTGGGTATGACTCGGATCACCCGGTAGCTCAGGGTGAGGTGGGCAAGTGCGGTGTCCCCATTGATACCTTGGAGGATGTGGAAATTCTTTTCAGGGAGATCCCCTTGGATAAGGTCAGCACCTCTATGACCATAAATTCCACCGCCCCTATCCTGCTGGCCATGTATATTGCCCTAGCTAAGAAGCAAGGAGTAGCGCCAGAGAAGCTAAACGGGACCATTCAGAATGACATCTTGAAGGAGTATATTGCTCGAGGCACTCATATCTTTCCGCCAAGACCATCGTTGAGATTGACCACTGACATTTTCAAATACTGTCGTGATCACGTTCCTCGTTGGAACACTATCAGCATCAGCGGCTATCACATTCGTGAGGCTGGCTCCACTGCCGCTCAGGAGGTCGCTTTCACTCTAGCGGATGGCATCGCTTATGTGCAGGCGGCCATTGATTCGGGCCTGGATGTGGACGCCTTCGCCGGGAGGCTTTCCTTCTTCTTTGCAGCGCACACCAACCTTCTGGAGGAGGTAGCCAAGTTCCGGGCAGCTCGCCGACTTTGGGCCAGGATAATGCGAGAGAGGTTTGGGGCTAAAGATCCTAGGTCTATGATGTTGCGCTTCCATACTCAGACCTGCGGCCATACGTTAACGGCACAGCAGCCAACCAACAATATCATTCGGGTGACCATTCAGGCGCTGGCGGCTGCCTTGGGGGGAACTCAGTCGCTACATACTAACTCCTATGATGAAGCTTATGCCCCGCCCTCAGAGGAGGCAGTGACTGTAGCCCTGCGCACGCAGCAGGTCGTGGCTTATGAAAGTGGAGTAGCTGAGGTTATTGACCCATTCGGAGGCTCTTATCTAATAGAGTCCTTGACCAATGAGCTGGAAGCTGAGGCACAAAACTATATCGACGAGATTGATAGACAAGGAGGAGCTCTGGCTGCCATTGAGCAGGGATATCAGCAGCGGGAGATTCAGGAGAGCTCCTACCGCACCCAGAGAGAGATAGAGAGCGGTAAGCGGGTGGTGGTCGGCGTAAACAAGTTCCTTTCACCCTATCCTCCAATTGAGGGAATACTTAGGGTGGACCCCGCCCAAGCTGAGAAGCAGAAGGAGCGGCTGGCCCAGGTCAAAAGGGAGAGGGATAATCAGCAGGTAACCCGGGCCTTGCAGAGGTTAGAGGAGGTAGCTCGAAGTGACGAGAATACCATGCCAGCCTTCATCGAATGTGTGGAGGCTTATGCCTCGATTGGAGAAATCTGCGATGTGCTCCGCAAAGTGTTCGGAGAGCAGCGAGAATTTCTAGTATTTTGATTGAGCACCAGGTGAATTGGCGCAATTGGAGGTGAAATCATGGACTTCGATCTTACCGAAGAGCAGCGAATGCTGCAACAGATGGTGCGTGATTTTGCTGCTCACGAGATAGAGCCATTGGCAGCCGAGATAGATGACCGGGAAGAGTTTCCCCGAGAAATTGCCCGGAAGTTAGGTGGCCTGGGACTCATGGGGCTCACTATTCCTGAGGAATACGGGGGAAGCGGGGGGGATTTTGTCTCCATGGAGATCGTCACTGAGGAGATCTCCCGGGCCTCTGGCTCTCTCGGGGCATTCTATTTGGCCGACCTTTCCCTGACCGTCCGCCCGCTTTTTGAGAAGGCCAATGAGGAGCAGCGGCAAAAATTTGTTTCCCCCTGTGCCCGGGGGGAGAAGATAGCCTCCTTTGCCCTCACCGAGTCCGAGGCAGGGAGTGACCCGGCTGCCCTTCGAACTACCGCCGTTCCCAAGAATGGCGGCTATGTGCTTAACGGGACGAAGATCTTCATCACCAATGGTGCCGAAGCAGAGGTAGTGGTAGTCTTTGCCACTGTAGATCCTTCGCTGGGTTATCGGGGAGTTAATGAGTTCGTAATGGAGAAGGGCACGCCAGGCTTCTCGGTGGGGAAGAAGGAGCGGAAGCTGGGCATCCGTGGCTCTTCCACCACCGAGCTCATCTTTGAAGATTGCTGGATTCCCGAGTCGAACTTGGTGGGGGAGAAGAACCGGGGCTTTCGCCAGGCCTTGGAGGCTATAGATGCCAGCCGGATAACTGTAGCTGCCCAGGCCGTGGGCATTGCTCAAGCGGCTTTTGAGGCTGCCCTGGGCTATGCCAGGGAGCGCCGACAGTTTGGGCAGGCCCTGGTTAACTTCCAGGCAATTCAATGGATGTTGGCCGATATGGCTACGCAACTTGACGCTGCTCGATTCCTGGCTTACCGAGCGGCCTGGCTTAAGGATCAAGGGCAGCCTTTCCTCAAAGAAGCGGCTATGGCTAAAGTCTTCGCTGCCGAGATGTCCCGAGAGGTGACCAATAAAGCCCTCCAGATTCACGGGGGTTATGGCTATATCAAGGATTACCCCTTGGAACGCTACCTGCGTGATGCTAAGATCACTGAGATCTATGAGGGGACTTCCGAAATGCAGCGGATGACCATTGCTCGTAGGCTTATGGCGGAGAGTTAGGAAAGTCCAGACTGGACTTACAGGAGGGACCCACTATGGAGTTCGGTTTTACAGAGGATCAGCTTATGTTTCAGCGAATGGTGCGTGAGTTTGCCGCTAATGAGCTGGAGCCTGTGGCCAAGCAAATAGACGAGGCGGATGAATACCCGGCCGAGAGCATCCACAAGATGGCTGAGCTGGGCCTCATGGGGGTGAGTTTCCCCGAAGAATATGGGGGTAGCGGCGGTGATTCGATTCACCTTCAGATTGCTACCGAGGCCATTGGGCGAGCTTCCGCTTCCATTGCTACTACCTACTTGGTCACCATACTGGCTGGTTACCATATCTATAAATTTGGAAATGAGGAACAAAAGCACCGCCTTATGGTGCCTTTGGCCAAGGGAGAAAAATTGGGTTGTTTTGCCCTGACCGAACCCGGCGCTGGGAGTGATGCCGCTGCCCTGGAGACCACCGCTTTGCGGAAGGAAGGTGGCTATGTCCTTAATGGGGTAAAAGCCCTCATCACCAATGGGGCAGAAGCCGACATCGCCATCGTTTTTGCCACGGTGGATAAGTCCCTCCATCATCGGGGCATCCTTTGTTTCGCTGTGGAGAAGGGCACGCCAGGCTTCTCGGTGGGGAAGAAGGAGCGGAAGCTGGGCAT
>CAZJSO010000019.1:0-17559 GCA_964548795.1 uncultured Dehalococcoidia bacterium
CTCCCGCGAATCAGGCATCTCAACGAGCTCTAAGCCTGGCACCTTCTTTAAGACTTCTCGGGGTTCGTCATAGATGCCGTTATGCCGACCCAGATAACATGGGTCATGATAAGTAACTCTCTTCCTGTACTCCTTGGTGAACTCAAGTCCCCCCTCGTTAATGAGCTGGAACAGAAATTGTGAGACGTGAACTACCTCAAAATTTACCATAAATTCAGGATACTCATTTTTAAAGGTGTGATAGCAGTGAGGAGAGCTAACAAGGATTTTTTTTACCCCACTGTCAATAAATGTTTTTATGTTCTCCTTGGCTAAGCTGGCGAATAATTCCTCATCTCCTGTCTTGCGGATGCTTTCCCCACAGCAACTCTCCTTGGGTCCCAGAATTCCGAAATTTACCCCGGCTGCATTGAGTATATTTGCCGTGGCCCTAGCTACCTTTCTCATCCTTGGGTCATAAGAGGGGTAACAGCCGGGAAAATAGAGGATTTCCATCCCTTTGGTGAATGTTTTTACAGAAAGGCCCTTTGCCCAATCTGCCCTCTGCTCCCTTTTCTCACCCAAGGGATTACCCTCGGCGGCAAGGCCTGCTCCCACGGCGCGAATAGGTTGCGCACGGGTGGGGAAAACTTGATATTGGGTGGCGACCCCACGCAAGATTTTCACCACCTCTGTCTGGTCTACGCCCCTCGGGCACCACTGAGTGCATCTTCCACAGGTAGTGCAGCGCCATATCTCTTCGCCTTCTATCTCAGTTAGGCCAAAGGTCGCTTCTCTAATCATCCGGCGCATGCTAAAGTTTGCGACCCTGTTCCAAGGACATAGGGCATCACATTTTCCACATTGATAACATAATTTGAAGGGATCCCCCTTCTCTTCTATAAAATCTCTAATCTCCTTGTACTCCGATAAAGCTACAGCTTCCACGGCCTTTCTAACCTCTCTTTCACTTGGTGTTTTAGCCCTTCTTTGAAATCGCTATTCGGGCCATAGTATCCATCACTTTATCTAATCCATATTTGTCTATCATGGATTCCAGTCCTATCTCTAGATCATCCAGCTTCTCTTCTTCTTCCACCTCCTCTTCCCTCTCTTCATAGGTTAAGGCATCATTTAGACACCACTTAACACACATGGGCTCTTCTAACGGCGGCTCCTGTTCGCACATATCACATTTTAAGGGAAGGCCGGAGTCGGGCTCTTTAAAAAGATCCCGGGAGGGGCAGGAAGCCGGGCAAAAGGCACACTCGTCAAATTCCCTTCCATCCATCATATATTTGTTTCTGCCCGGACATTCGGCCGCAGTATACGGACCAGCAAGTACCGGAACATAAACATTTTTCAGCGGGTCAAAACGCACCCGAATTCGAGACCTTGCCGGATTACTGCTGCTATATTTCGGAGTAGCATGAAAGGCGGAGCAGACTACTTCACAGGCCCGGCAACCATTGCACTTATCAGCATCGATCTTTATTAGCTTTATTTTTTTCTTCACCTTTGCCATTTATAAAATCCCCCTTCGCTCAAGGTCTTCTCTAACATAATCCAGACCTAATTCGTTCAGTGTCTCTTTGGCGGGGATGCCTTCACTATTCCATCCTTTAAATTTGTAATACTCATCCTGCAATTTAGCTTCATATTCCGGAAATCTTTTCCTCCAATGGTCCTCTGGTGGACGCTCATCCTTTCTCCTCAAGCCTCTTCTGGCATTATTAGCCCTAACCAGATTTCTGACCCTTCTCACCGTCTTCCATAGCCCAACCTCATCGATATCCATCCCGGTCGCATGAGAGATCAAATTCGGCAAATTGTGTATATGGTAAGGAGGCTTTATGGGGAATGATGACAGACCGGCACAGATTCCGGTGCAGTCATCGATATAGTGCATTGTCTCTTGCCAATCGACGAGCTTACAAGTCAACGGAATAGGCGGATAATAGGGAAATACATTTCCATCTTTTCCCCATTCCAGGATAAATTGCTTGAACTCCTCAGCCCATTCGGAAGGGGGGTGGATCCAATCCTTTACGAACTCCTCTCTATATTCCTCAGGAAGAGGTGCCTGAGGTATCTGACCTTCGATCTGGGTGATGTTTCCTTTCTCCCCTGTGGCGTACATGAGGTAATAGATGGGATTCAGCATCCCTAGCTTGATAACCATCTGCTCATGCTTCCTGGTAGTATTGTGATCGTAGGCCTCTGCTCCTCTTCCTATCTGACGAGCCGCCCAGTAAACGCCGTTGGCTAGGATATCTCCTATTCCTTCTCTGCGAACAATTCTCTCGAGCAAGTAGAAGAATCTCTCCTCGTTGCTGGAGGGAAATCCTGGCAGATCTTTATCAGTCAAAATCCCAGCCTCATAAAGCTCGATGGCGAAGGCCATAACTTGCGGAGTTGTGAAGCTATCCACCCCATATTGTTCAGCCAGACCGGCGATCCTGAAGCCGAACTCTAGATTATCTGTCATGGCTGCCATCACATAAGTGAGTTTAGAGTAGCATTTCATCATATATCTATAAGTTGAAAGTTCTGGCTGGTAAATTATTGCCCCGCATTTCAGCGGACAGTTGTAACAGCTTATTAGACGCTCCACTGCCTTTTCCTGGGCCTTGCTCCACTCCCGTGCCCTCTCCTCATTCCAGAAATCCTTTCTCCTAACTCGAGCATGTCCCCAGGAGAAGCTGGTGGTGTGCCACTGCTCATCATGTAGCGCCATCTCCTGGGGTGATCCAATATAGGCCAAAATGGGTGGCACTCCTAGAATTGGGTTATCTAGTCTGTATTGTATATACCTCAGCACCTCATTGCACTGCTCAAAAAGTTCAGCTGGTCGGGCAATGTTGAGATCCTTTGTTCCCCGAACAGCTATTGCTTTCAAATTTTTAGATCCCATGATAGCGCCTAATCCTAATCTGCTGGCGGATCTATTGTAGTGTTCGATGGAGGCGAAGTAGACCCTATTTTCACCCGCAAGGCCGATGGTGAGGACTTGGGCTTGTGGCTCCTTTAACTCCTCTTTGATAAGTTCCGTGGCCTCAAGAGCCCCTTTTCCCTGGAGATGGCGGGCATCACGTATCTCTACTTGGTCATTGTTTATCCACAGATAAACTAAATGTGGGGCCTTACCACGAACGATTACCTTGTCGTAACCTGCTTGTTTTAACTCTGGTGCCCAAAACCCTCCCATTATTGAATAGGCCATGAGGAGGGTCTGAGGAGAAAGGGAAGAGACGATCGTGCGATTAGCACCAGGAACAGGTGTGCCAGCTAAAAGACCAGCGCTAAATATTATGAGGTTATCGGGAGAGAAGGGCTCAACTTCGGGGGGAACCCTATCCCACAGGAGCTTAGCGTTAGTACCTAGACCTCCCAGGTAAAGTTCAGTTAATCTTGGGTCAGTCTCTACTCTCTCAATGCTTCCTTTTGATAAATCAACCTCTAAGTTATACCCTGTCTCTGCGTACCTCACTTTTTACCCCCTTGGGCACCTATTGGTGCCACATCGACAGAATGTTGTCGCTACGATTAAGCTGCGGTATCAACAAGAATCCTTTATCGTGGCAAATATATTTTAGTACCCACTAAATACAGAATCGAAGTATTCATTGGCTTTATCGGCCAGCAAATCATGATATTCATGAAATAAGGCCGCGGCTTGAGGACGTAGCCAGTTTTTGGGCAGAAGTTCCTTTGGCAGATCAGGGTCAAAGAAAGGTAACTTGCGGTATTCATGGATTAGATTAAATCTTTCCACAAAGCACTCACTGGGCTCAATGGTTTGACCTGTTTGGAGACGCTTTAGGTGATCCTCCAGCTTAGGGCGGTATTTGGCTATAAAGTTGGCGTACCTCTCTTGTATTCTACCCAAATCCCAACACCGGGAAACTATTTTCTTGGGGTCAGTGGAACCCTGATGTTTAGCTTGGAAGATTTGCAGGTGTTCTCTAATTCGAAGCCTCTCGGCCACATCTTCCACTTCTTTAGTTAGGTCGTAGGGCGATATCCAGGTAGCCTCGCTTAATGGGCCGTACCCCATCCAACTCAGCTCAAGGCGCAGGCGATCCCTCGCTTGCCGCCTTCGTTCAGGAATGGAATAGATAACCATGTTCCAGCTTCCGTCCCAGTGATTGTTCTTACGCATGAAAATGCGCTGTGCCCCTTTAGTCAATAAACTGTAGCCGTTCTTCGTTAGCGAATAATAGCTCTTCCGTCCTTCTCGCCTCACTTTAAGCAAACCCGTGTGGCACATCCTTGATACCGCTGACCTTATGGCCTGTTCAGACAGGCCAAAGTTGCTGAGCAGCTTTATTAGGCTGCCAATGCCGATCTCTCCGCCGCGGTGGAGGACATAGTCACCGTAGAGCGTGAGCATGGCTGATTGGGGACGAAGCGTATTTGTCCGCAAGTTCTAACACCTGGTATGTCAGAAAATTTGTATGGCGTAAAATTAACGACATATTGAATTTTATCATAGTCCAGATTTCATGTCAATATTTCCGGGGCTCAAACTGCCTAATGCATGAACCAACCGCCGCTCACGCATAGGCACTCTCCCGTGATGTAGGCCGCTTCATCGGAGGCCAGGAAGAGTATTACATTGGCTACATCTTGAGGAGAGCCATCCCTGCCTAGGGGAATCAGCTTTCTGATTTTATCGAAGTATTCCGGCGGGCGGACACGCTCCAGGAAGGGGTTAAAAATCAGCCCTGGAGCTACTGCATTCGCTGTTATGTTATACTCCGCTAGTTGGATTGCCAGAGATCGGGTGAGTCCTTGAATCCCAGCTTTACAAGCAACGTAAGCTGCTCCATCAGTCTTAGAGGGAACCCAAGCAACCACCGAGGACAAGTTTATAATCCGGCCACTCCGCTGCTTCATCATGGTGGGAATAATGGCTCGGCAGCAGTAAAATGTGCCCCTCAGGTTGACGTTGACCACCAGTTCCCAAGAATCATCACTCATTTCCCATACTGGCTGAGGACGGTCCACCCCAGCGTTGTTTACCAGGATGTCTATCCTCCCGAACTCCGTTAACGTTTTATGAACCATCCTCTCCACCTGCTCCAGATTGGTTACGTCGCATTGTATCCCTAGGACTTTTCCGCCGGATTCCCGCTGTATATCTTCAGCTACACTGATGACCCGCTGCTGATGGGCATCACTAACTACGACCGCTGCACCTTCTCGGGCAAGGGTTCTGGCAGTAGCCTGTCCAATACCCGCTCCAGCAGCAGCGGTTACGATAGCAACTTTGCCGTCTAATTTGCCCATCTAGGCCTCTCGAAAAATAGGAACCCCACCCTCCCGGGTGGGGTTCCTATTCCTCCATCCAGAGAGCCGTTTAGAAGCAATCTATTTGCTTTCCTTCGGCTTAGGCATAACCGCTTCGAAGAGCTCTTCGTCATAAGGGTGCCCTTTGGCTATCATCTGTCGCAACTTTATTATATCAATGTCTCTTTTGCCTGTTATCTTAGCGGTGTTGAAGGCAGTCATGCCCATATCAAACTCGCCATAGGGTAACGCATCTGCTGCCCACCACCAGACTATTTCTTCCTTCGTTCTCTCGTAGGCGATGCGCTTTTGTGCTCTTATCAAGGAAAGCGAGACAGCTACCTGCTGAGGATAGAGATTGGCAAACGTCCACATTATATCATTGCAGGCTTTATCCAGTAGCGAGAAGTCCTTCGGCAAGGTACGAACCATATCACGAGCTTCCTTTATCTCCCCTTCACTGTAACCTAATTCTTTGCTTTTAAATTCACCGTATACGATTTCCCCATTATCAATCCATTTGTCGGTAATAACTTGAGGGTTTCGAATAAACTCGCCATCCTTTTTCAGAACCGGTGTCACTTTATGTATGTAATTCTTCCTGTACATCTTATAGGCACTCCACTGCTCGCAGGAAATCGAGTGCCAGAAGGCATCCTCTATGGTCATGCAAACGGACTTGAACTGGCAAGCACCCCCCATGGCGGTTGAGCCATGCCGGGGGCCTACCTGCGCGAAGACGGCAGTGTCAGCAGCGAGGCTTAAGTCGCAAACTCCGCTTATCTCCTCACCACCTCCTATGCTCATCCCGTTAACGCGGCGAACGAAGGGCTTGGACGAATGCCAAACAGCGTCAAATGCATGCCAATATATGGCCATATATTCCTGAGCATCAAACGGCCTATGACAGTAATATTCAGAGTACTCAGGAACATTGCCACCCGTGCAAAGAGCTCTATCACCAGCGCCGGTGAAGATAACGCCCACTACACTAGGGTCACGGGAGGCTTTCTCAAAGCCACTGGCTGCTCCGGCAAGCATATCCAGAGTATAAGAGTTATACTGGGCGGGATTATCTAGGATAACCCAGGCCACATAAAGGCCCTCCACTGGCTTGCCCTCCGGGTCGAGCAGAGGCCTTTTCTCGTATACGGTGCGTGGCGGCTCCTTCTTCTCCAGAAGATCTTCTCTATAGAGTCGATGAATCACCTTTTTGTCCTTTGGTGCTCTGGGGATCCAATCAAGTGACATTTTACCTCCTTTTCTAGGGTTTTATTTAGAAATCGGGCTCCAACACAAACCTTCTCGCCGGTGAGCCCTTGGTGTGTACTTCCTCGTAAACTTCCCTTATCTGACTCATCGGCCTCGTCTGAACAAAGGGTTCAAGTGCAAGCTTTCCCTTCAAGATCATGTCAACCACGACGGGGTAGTACTCTGGAAGACAACCCCAAGTCCCTACTATTTCGGCATCAAAGGCCATGAGTCTCGAGATAGCATATTTATTAACCGCTGTGCCGTACCCCACTACAATTAGCCTTCCAACAAAGGAAAGAAGCTCCAGGGCTATACTTTGCCCTCCCTCGGTCCCGGTGACCTCAAAGATTTTCCAGCCGTAGTCGGGTTCCCCCATATCCCGGCAGAGCTTCCTGAATTCACCTCTAACATCCCGCGGACTCTTATCTACCGAACTTATAACATGATCTGCCCCATACTCTAAGGCTCTTTTCAGCTTCTCTGGATTTCTGGCTATTCCTACCACCCTCTTCGCGCCTAGGGCTTTAGTCATTTGTGTGACATGAACTCCTACCCCTCCGGTGCAACCTATGACCACCACGTTATCGCCCGGGCGAAGATTAGCCCTCATGCAAGCTTGATATGGAGTTGTCATTGCATCAGCCACCACAGCGAAATGAGAGAGGGGGATGTCCTTTGGCCGATTTTTAATCTCGCAGAGGTCTATAGAGGGGACGACAATATAATCCGAGTTCCCACCGTATATCCCCATGCTGTTACCCGGCATTTTCTGGGCGAGGCAGCGGTTTGCCCGACCTGTCTTGCAGAGATAACATCTCCGGCAAGGCATAACTGCTGGTATGATTACCTCTTTTCCCACCCATTCCTCATCTCCGGCAATAACCACGCCGCTCATCTCATGTCCCAGGGTAAGGGGCGGCTTCTGCACGGTGGGCACACCATCGTAAAAGTATCCTAGGTCGGTATGACATACGCCACATCCAGCTATTTTGACCAGCACCTCACCAGACTTTATCTCTGGCAGGGGAATAGTCGCTCTTTCAAGCTTTCCTTCAGTGATTGCCCCCGTCTCCTTATCTTTGCTCCATGGCCTCACCATCTGCCAGGTTTGTATCTTATCAGGTATCTCGGGCATTCTTCCTCCTTTCCCCGCTAATTTTACAAGACCCATTTTATCCCTGTCAACCAACTCGGTCCAAGATGAACTTCATCTCACCCTTGATCACCTCTCCGATGATCTTCGCCTGGGGTAAGGCCTCGATAATCTCGCTGCCTTTATCAGGGGAACAAACTAGGACCATGCCTAGGCCCATGTTAAACACCCGGAACATCTCCCCTTCAGACACTTGGCCTTCCTTCTGGATGAGCTGGAAGATCGGGGGAACATCCCAGGAGCCACTTTCCACCCGGGCACAAAGGCCTTCGGGAAGAACTCGGGGGAGATTTCCGGGAATTCCTCCTCCGGTGATATGAGCCAGGCCTTTGACTTTGGCCAGATGCGGCTTGAGCCAGGTGTAGTAGCAGTGGTGTGGTCGCAGGAGTTCCTCCGCCAGCGTATGACCAAGCTCCGGGTAGTAAGCTTCGAGGCCGGACTTTTCCTCGCCAAATATCTTCCGCACTAGGGAATATCCGTTAGTATGCAACCCAGATGAGGGAAGCCCAATGATGAGGTCACCGGGCCTGATGCTTTTACCGTCAATGAGTTTGTCTTTTTCCACCACTCCAACGATGAATCCGACCAGGTCATAATCTTCGCCCACATAAATTCCGGGCATCTCCGCAGTCTCGCCACCGATTAGGGTGCAGTTTACCTCCCGGCAGGCAACCGCCATTCCTTTAATTATCTCCTCCACTCGCTGGGGAATGAGCCTTCCCATGGCGATGTAGTCCAGAAAGAACAAGGGCTCGGCACCACAGGTGAGGATATCATTCACACAGTGGTTTACCAGGTCAATTCCTACAGTGTCATATTTTCCTAAGATAGCAGCAATCTTGAGCTTTGTGCCGACCCCATCGGCGCTGGAAACTAGCACCGGTTCCTTGTAGGCTCCCAGCTTGAAGAGCCCCCCAAAAAATCCTACCCCGCTGAGAACCTCAGGGCGCAGGGTAGAACGAGCCTGCTGTTTAATGAGTCTAACTACCTGACTTGCTGCTTCAAGATCTACGCCAGCAGCTCCATAGGTTTGCCCAGCTTGCTCCATCGGGCTCACCTGGCCTCCAGCACTAGTTTGTCCAGCTCAAGTTGAACCGGGATGGGGTACTCCCCTGTGAAGCAGGCCAGGCAAAAGGTCTCTCGGGGAAGTCGTACTGCTCGGATTAGTCCCTCTATGCTCAAGTAACCGAGCGAGTCAGCCCCGATTAAGTCGCGGATCTCAGGAACTGATTTATGGGCCGCAATGAGTTCCTGTCGGGTAGCCATATCTATGCCGAAGGCACAGGGGTAGCGAATCGGAGGAGCACAAATCCTCACATGTACTTCCTTTGCGCCGGCCTTTCTCAGCAGACTGACTATTCGGGGTGTAGTAGTCCCCCTCACAATGCTGTCGTCAACTACCACAACTCGTTTACCGGAGAGGACCTCTGGGAGAGGGTTAAATTTGAGCCTAACTCCGAGATCGCGAAGGCGCTGGTCAGGTTCGATAAAGGTGCGCCCTACATACCTACTTTTTAACATCCCCTCGCTGAAAGGAATGTCCGCTGCCTGAGAATAGCCTACGCCGGCAGCAGTGGCTGAGTCAGGGATGCCAATGACCAGGTCAGCCTCTACCGGATGCTCACGGGCGAGCTCTGCCCCCATGGCCTGCCGGGCAAGATAGAGTCGACGACCATTTATTATGCTATCGGGACGGGCAAAGTAGATGTACTCGAAGATGCAAAGTGCCCGGCGCCCAGTCCCCCTGGCTCCGCTAAAACTATGCATTCCCCCCTCGTCAATGAGCGCTATTTCCCCCGGCTGGATCTCCCGAACAAACTGCATGCCCAATTGCTCAAAGGTGCAGCTTTCCGAAGCGATGACGAAGTTACCGTTTATAGAGCCCAGACAGAGGGGTCTTATCCCTAAAGGGTCACGCACACCCACCAGCTTGTCCCGGGTCATGATCACCAGGCTATACGCCCCTTGGGTTCGGGCCATAGCATATCTGATTTTCTCCACTAAGTCTTTGCCCGGGGCCAAGGCTATGAGGTGGGCGATGACCTCGGAGTCGGTGGAGGTTGAAAATTGATAACCCTGCTGCTCCAGCTCATGACGGAGGTACTGAGCATTGACCAAGTTGCCATTATGCCCCAGAGCTATTTGGCCCATGGGACTCTGGACGACTATAGGCTGAGCGTTTCGAGGGTGACTCGAGCCAGTGGTGGAATAGCGATTATGGCCAATGGCAATCTTTCCGCTGAGTTGCTTTAGAACCTCTTCATTGAAGACCTGGGCCACCAGCCCCATGGCTGCATGAAGTCGGATGACCTCGCCATCGCTGGTAGCAATGCCAGCGCTTTCCTGACCACGATGCTGCAGGGTGTAAAGACCAAAGTAGGTGAGTCGGCTTACCTCCTCACCCGGGGCGTAAATCCCAAAAAGCCCGCACGCTTCGTGCAAGCGCACACCCCCTGATCGGCAAGCACCGTTTACTTGCTGCGACTCAGGGAACTCCTCCTTACCTAGCAACATTATAGTCTTCCCCAGATGCGAGGTCAACTTGACAGGTCACCCCTTTTAATTTAAAGTTAAACCAGGCGATGTTAAGGGGAGGCCAGCGATGAGCGAGACTATAGCGGAGAGAGTGGATTATGAGATTCCACGGGAGGGCTTTGAGCGAAAGGAGAGGTTTACCACTGTCTCTGGCATCCCGGTGGAGCGGGTCTATACCCCGGAGCACTTGCCGGGCTTCAACCATGATCAGCATCTGGGGCAGCCGGGCAAGTATCCTTTCACACGGGGTGTCCATGCCACGGGCTATCGGGGCAAGCTTTGGACCATGCGCGAGTTCTCTGGGTTTGGGACCGCTGAGGAAACTAACGAGCGCTTCAGATATCTTCTGGCCCATGGCGAAACCGGACTTAGCATAGCCTTTGATTATCCTACACTGGATGGCTATGATACCGACCATCCCAAGGCGAGGGGTGAATTTGGTCTCTGCGGCGTGGCAATCTCCTCTCTAGCCGATATGGAAGTATTGTTTGATGGCATTCCCCTGGATAGGGTGACCACCTCAATGACCATTAACGGTCCGGCAGCAGTAATCTGGGCCATGTATCTTGCCGCGGCAGAGAAACAGGGGGTCTCTTTTGAGAAGCTAGGCGGTACCATCCAGAACGACATCCTTAAAGAGTACATGGCTCAAAATTCGTTCCTTTTCCCTCCTGAGCCCTCCATGCGCCTTATAGTTGATACCTTTGAATTCGGCTCCAAGTATGTGCCTCGGTGGAATACCATTAGTATCAGTGGCTATCATATTCGGGAGGCCGGGGCCAATGCTGCTCAAGAGCTGGCCTTCACCCTGGCCGATGGGCTTACCTATGTGCAGGCTGGGGTAGAGCGTGGTTTGAAGGTGGATGACTTTGCCCCCCGGCTGAGCTTCTTTTTTGGCTGCCATAACGACTTTTTCGAAGAGATCGCTAAATTCCGGGCTGCTCGGCGCATTTGGGCTAGGGAGATGAAGGAGCGCTTTGGGGCCAACGAACGCTCTCAATGGCTGCGCTTTCATACCCAGACTGCTGGCTGTACGCTCACGGCCCAGCAGCCGGAGAACAACATCGTTCGAGTTGCCCTGCAAGCCTTGGCCGCAGTTCTCGGCGGAACACAATCCTTGCATACCAACTCCATGGATGAAGCCTGGGCTTTACCTTCGGAAAAGGCTGTCATGATCGCTTTGAGAACCCAGCAAGTCATAGCTCATGAAAGTGGTGTGGCCAACACGGTTGACCCGCTGGGCGGCAGCTATTTTGTGGAGGCGCTCACTAACCGGTTAGAGCAGGAAGTTTATGAATACTTCGACAAGATCAAGGCTCTTGGCGGGGTGATCCCAGCGCTGAAGCAAGGCTTCTTCCATCGAGAGATCGCTCAATCTGCTTATCGTTATCAGAGGGAGATTGATTCGAAGGAACGGATCATAGTCGGGGTTAATGACTACGTCGTTGAGGAGCCATTAACCATTCCCATTTTGAAGGTGAACAAGGAGGGGGAGAGAAGGCATCTTGAGAGGTTAAACCGGGTCAGGCGTGAGAGGGATAATCACGAGGTCAAGCGAGCCTTACATGAGCTTCATCGAGCGGCAAAGGGCAATGATAACTTGATGCCTTATATTCTAGACGCCGTGCGGGCCTATGCTACCTTGGGCGAGATATGCGACACCCTGCGCGAAGTCTTTGGTACCTATGAGCCGAGCTTCCTCACCGTTACTTGCTAGGGAAGGCTGATGGCTCAATTATGGGCAGAGATGAAAGGGGGTAAACATGGTTACGTTAAGCGTGATTAAGGCGGATATTGGAGGGTGGGTGGGGCACTCTAGCTCGCATCCCGATGTCCTGGCCAAGGCTGAGGAATACCTGCAAAGGGCCAAAGGCGAGGGGTTGTTGATAGACTTCCACGTCACAAAATGCGGGGATGATCTTCAGCTCATCATGACTCATGATCTCGGGGAGGAAAGCGAGCGGATCCACAAGTTGGCCTGGGATACGTTCATGGCTTGTACTGAAGTGGCTAAGAAGTTAAAACTTCATGGAGCAGGACAGGATATCCTCAGCGATGCCTTTTCCGGCAATGTCAAGGGGATGGGACCGGGAGTGGCCGAAATGGCCTTTGAGGAGAGAAAGGCAGAGACGATCATTATTTTCATGGCAGATAAAACAGCCTCTGGGGCCTGGAACCTTCCTCTGTATAAGATATTCGCTGACCCCTTTAATACCATCGGGCTGGTCATCGCGGAGAACATGCACTCCGGTTTTTCCTTTGAGATCCACGATGTGAAGGAGCACAAGAAGGTCACCCTTAATGCTCCTGAAGAGATCTATGACCTGCTGCTCCTCTTAGGAGCACCAGGACGCTATGCGGTGAAGCTAGTGCGCCATCGTCCGGACGACGAGATCGCGGCCGTTTCCTCTACCCAACGTCTCTCCCTAATGGCGGGGAGGTATGTGGGCAAGGACGACCCGGTCTGCATTGTCCGCTCGCAGGGGAAATTCCCCGCAGTAGGGGAGGTGCTCGAACCCTTTACCACTCCCCACCTGGTGGAAGGATGGATGCGGGGCTCCCACCATGGACCCCTCATGCCCGTCCCCGTTTCGGAGGCCAATCCGAGTCGTTTTGATGGCCCTCCTAGGGTAATAGCTCTCGGATTTCAGCTCTCCGGCGGAAAACTAATTGGCCCACGGGACATGTTCGATGACCTTAGTTTTGACGAGGCTCGCCACCAGGCTAACCTTATCGCTGATTATATTCGATCCCACGGGCCTTTTGAGCCGCATCGTCTTCCCTTAGAGGAAATGGAATATACTACCATGCCCCAAGTTATGAGGAAGCTTGAGAAGAGGCTTCTTCCCCTTGACTAATGAAGCAGAAGCCGAGGTTTTTGCTGGCCACCAATAACCGAGCAAAGTTCCAGGAGTTGAGCGCTCTCCTCTCTAGTGAGGATTGGGAGCTGGTGAGTCCAACACAGCAGGAGATAAGCTTGGAGGTGCCCGAGACAGGTCAGACTTTGGAAGAGAATGCCGTCATTAAGGCCGCAGCTTATGCCAGGGCCTCCGGGCTTGTCACTGTGGCTGATGACTCCGGATTGGAGGTTGAGGCTTTAGGCGGCGGGCCAGGTCTTTTTTCTGCTCGCTATGCTGGCGAAGGGGCCTCAGACTCGGACCGGATTAGTTTGCTTCTCTCTGAGCTTTCAGGCACTCCTTGGGAAAGGAGGAAGGCCAGATTTCGCTGCATCCTTGCTGTGGCTACGCCCAATGGTCAGGTAGAGCTTTGCCAGGGTGAATGTCAGGGGATTATCACCTCCGAGCCCAGAGGTGAAGGGGGCTTTGGCTATGACCCAGTCTTCTTCCTCCCTGAGCTGGGTAAGACCATGGCCGAGCTTTCTCCGGAGGAAAAAAACCGAATAAGCCACCGAGGCAGAGCGGCCAGAAAGGCCCTGGAATTACTGAGGCATTTCATATGAGCGGACTTTATGATTCCTTTCTGCGCCCCATAAACTACCTTCGCCTCTCCGTTACCGACCGCTGTAATCTGAGGTGCATCTACTGCATGCCGGAGGAAGGCATACAGCCCTTCCCGCGGGACTCTGTGCTTAGCTACGAGGAGATCTATTTGGTCACTCGGGCGGCGGCTGAGCTGGGGATAAACAAGGTCCGAATTACCGGTGGGGAGCCACTGGTTCGACTTTCCCTGGAGAAACTCATTGGATTGATATCTCAGATCCCGGGAATTGATGACATTTCCTTGACCACTAATGGGACCCTGCTTAGTCGGCAGGCAGCGGAGCTGAGGGCAGCAGGACTTAAGCGGGTGAACGTTAGCCTTGATTCACTTCGCCCGGAGAGATATCACCAGATCACCCGAAGAGGAAGGCTAGAGGATGTCCTCCAGGGAATTGCCAAGGCCAGGGAGGTAGGGCTGAAGCCGCTCAAGATAAACGTAGTAGTGATGCGAGGAATAAACGATGACGAACTGCTTGATTTCTGCCGCTTGACCCTAGAAGGAGATTGGCACATACGCTTCATTGAGCTTATGCCCTTTGAAGGGCAGGATGGCTGGTTTGTTTCTATCCCTGAGATGCAGGAGCGAATCCAATCCTTGGGAGAGATGGAACCTTACCCGCTAAGCGGCAACGGGCCAGCCAGGTACTATCGCCTTCCGGGGGCGAAGGGTACTATTGGTTTCATTGGCGCTCTCAGCGAGCATATCTGCTTTAGGTGCAACCGCTTGAGGCTTACTGCCGAGGGCAAACTTCGGCCTTGCCTGCTGTCCGACGATGAGGTTGACCTTCGAGGGCCGCTTCGTCGAGGGGCCTCCTTTGAGGAGGTTAAGAACCTCATCCGACAGGCAGTGGCTTCCAAGCCTGCTGGTCATCCTGTAAAGGTCCAGGTTACCTTGGCCAGGCGAGCCATGTCTCAGATCGGGGGATAGGTGATCAAAATATACGCTGATGGCTCTTGTTTAGGTAACCCAGGACCCGGAGGCTGGGCAGCCATCCTGCTTCAAGAAGGGGAGCGCCTGGAGCTCAAGGGGAGTGAACCTGATACCACCTCCAACCGGATGGAGCTTACCGCGGCCATACAGGGCCTGTCTCGCACTCCGGAAAATGCTGAAGTTATCGTTTATAGTGACAGCCAGTACCTCGTCAAGACAATGTCGGCTGGCCAGAAGAGGAGGAAGAATCGCGACCTCTGGCAGCAACTTGACAAGCTGTCAGAGGCTCGAAAAGTGAATTGGGTCTGGCTGCGAGGGCACGCTGGCCACCCGGAGAATGAACAGGCCCATCAGCTAGCCCAGGAGATGGCTGGGCGGGCTCAGAGACCTGCTCATTTTGATTCCTCAGGTGAAGTCCACATGGTGGATGTCTTGGAAAAGGCCCCAACTTTGCGGGTAGCAGTAGCCCGAGGGAAGATAGCCATGCAACCCTCAACCCTTGAGCTCATCAAGCGAGGGCAAGCAGCCAAAGGGAACGTCCTGGCAGTGGCCCAAGTAGCTGGCATCCTGGCCGCCAAGCGCACACACGAGCTTATCCCCCTCTGTCATCCTCTCCGCCTTTCACATATATCGCTGGAGTTCGATCTCGATGAGGAGAAAGGCGAGGTTGGGGTAGCCGCTACCGTCAGGGCAACCGAGCGAACAGGCGTGGAGATGGAGGCCCTTACCGCTGTAGCTGTTAGCTTACTTACCATCTATGACATGTGCAAAGCTGTGGATCGAGGGATGAAGATCCAGGAGATAAGATTGGCCAGGAAGAGCGGGGGCAAAAGTGGTGAGATCGTTCTCGAATGAGCTCAGGGTTGTCCATCGGGTCACCGAGATGAAAGCCCTGAGGAAAAAGCTTCCTGAGCCGGTGGGATTTGTCCCCACAATGGGCGCGCTGCATGAGGGACATCTTGCCTTGGTGCGAAAAGCTCGGTTGGAGAACGAGAGCGTAATCGTTAGCATCTTTGTTAATCCTACACAGTTTAGCCCCCAGGAGGACTTCGCTGCTTATCCTCGGGATTTCCAGCGGGACCTGAAGCTGCTTGGGGCTGAGGGTGTTGATGCGGTCTTTGCTCCTGAGGCGGGGGAAATGTACCCTCCTGGATTTAGCACTTGGGTTAAGGTGGAGAAACTCACCCAGCGCCTTGAGGGAGCTTCGCGGCCGGGACACTTCCGCGGCGTAGCTACAGTGGTGGCTAAGTTGTTTAACATAACCTTGCCCACCAGAGCCTACTTCGGTCAGAAGGATGCCCAGCAGGCCTTGGTGATAAAGCGGATGGTCACGGATCTCAATTTTGACCTGGAGCTCGTGGTGGTGCCCACTGTCCGCGAGCCTGACGGCCTGGCAATGAGCAGCCGTAACATTTACCTCAGCCCGGAGGAAAGGCAATCAGCTACTATCCTCTGGAAGGCCCTATCTGAGGCTGAGAAGCTTTGGAGGGGTGGGGAGCAGGATGCCGAAAAGCTACGCCGGCAGATAAGGGAGCTGATTCAGACGGAGCCAAAGGCTAAGCTGGAGTATGTCTCCGTAGCCGATGCTGAATCGCTGGAAGAACTTAGCCGGATCGATCGTCCGGCATTAGTCTCACTGGCAGCCCGCATTGGCCAGGCGCGCCTTATCGATAACATAACTTTGGGTTGAGTGCATATGCTGGTCGGCAACGATGGTGGTATCTTTGCCCTGGGCTCAGGGCATGGGAACTAGGGCTTAGAACGGTAGGACAGGTAGCGTAACGCTAGACTTAGTGTCTGAAAGAGGGTTGGCTTTATGCGGGTGTAAGTTCTAACAAACGGCCAGAATAGCCTTCTCTGGCGCAGTTTCTCTGCCATTTCTACCTCTTGGCGAAATATCCCGAAGGTCTCTTTAATTGCTCTTTCATAGTGCTCCGGGTTGTCCCAGTTTTCCAATAGCAATTTAGCTGATATCATGGCTGGGATCACTCCTTCGCCAGTCAGAGGGTCAACGAGACCAATGGCCTCCCCAAGTCCCCAGACCTTGCCATCCACAAATGGTTCCCTCAATCCCCCGCGGTGGATATGCGAAAAGCAGGCACAGATAGTCTCCATTCGGTCCAGGCCAGCCTTCCTCAACATCTCCTCAGCTTCCTCAAGGCCATCTATTGCCCCAGCGCCGACATGGGCTTCTCCACCCCCCAGGGGCATGACCCACGCCCATCCACGTGCGAAAGGGAAGGCGAGGTGCTCCTCAAATCTCCCCCTGCATTTTCTCTGAACGGTCCAGAAGGATTCGCTCCGAGAGGGGGGGAGGAAAGCCCTGTCGTGGCCAGTCGCATCTATCACTCGGTCGAATTCACCAGGTTCGACCTGCCAAGCGTTCAAAGGCTTTCGCCTGCCCAAGAGCCTTTTGATCAGAAGCGACTTGTTAAACATAGCTATACTTGACCTAATCCTTATTTTCTTTCCATTCATAACCAGGGTCACGTGGTCGTAGTTTGCAAGAAGGGGAACCTTAGCCCCAACGTCATGGCAGAGTCTCGAGAGCGTCTCCGGGCGGCTTGTGGCCCAGCCACAGGATTTTATCCCACACTTGGTCTCGTGAGGGGGATCGAAGATATAAACCTCAATGTCCGGCCTCTTGACCTTAAGCAACTTGTAAAGATAGGCGCCGCCTGGGCCGGCGCCCATTATTGCTACCCTCATCTTGCTGGATTTCTCAGCGGCGTGGTGAGCGCTCTGCGCCCCTTTGGCAGTGTTCAGCCTTGGCCAAGGCGTTTTCCCATCTCTCGAAGGAACCTTTCTACTTCGGGAGACAGTCGGGGCTCCTCCTCCGCCTCCATCCGCCGATCGTAGTAGTCCTCCAGCTGTTCGAGCACTGCTTTCAGACGGGGGTTGGTCTCTGTGCTGAG
>CAZJSO010000020.1:0-10415 GCA_964548795.1 uncultured Dehalococcoidia bacterium
TGGCATCTTATCAGAGAAAATCCGAGACGCAAAACCTATAACATGAAAAGGAGTGGAGATGAGCCTCTATGAAATAGCCATCAGCCGACGCTCAATCAGGCGCTTTAAGAACCTTCCTGTGCCGCGGGAAATCTTGGAGAGGTGTGTTAATGCTGCGAGATTGGCACCCTCAGCGGCAAACCTGCAACCACTAGAGTACTTGGTCGTGGATGATGAAAAGCTTCTGCCCCAGGTATTTTCCACCTTGAAATGGGCAGCTTACATTCAGCCTGAGGGCGACCCACCGGAGGGCGAAAGGCCTCGAACCTACATTGTCATACTCAAGCACAAGGATATCGGAGTGGACTCCTCCGTGTATGACGTCGGGACAGCGGTGGAGAACATCATACTCGTGGCCTTGGAAGAGGGCATCGGCTCTTGCCCCTTGGCTGGCGTAGATCGAGAGAGGTTGAGGGAAATATTAAGCATACCCCAAAAGTATGAAATTCCTCTGGTTTTGGCCCTGGGTTATCCCGCTGAAAGCCCCGTTGCGGAGCCGTTTCAGGGCTCGGTGGAGTACTGGAAGGATGAAGGGGGCATACTACATGTCCCTAAGAAAAGTCTCAAGTCTGTCCTGCACTGGAACTCACTGTGAAGGTTTTAGGCATCGAGACCTCCTGCGATGAGACCGCTTGTGCGGTGGTGGAGGAGGGTGTCCAGATACTTTCCAATGTGGTGGCTTCCCAGGTAGAGATCCATGCCCGCTATGGGGGCGTGGTTCCGGAGGTGGCCTCCCGTCAGCACCTCTTGGCCATTGTTCCTATTCTCAAGCAAGCCCTCTCTGAGGCTGGCACAGGCCTGAAAGACCTTTCGGCTATTGCGGTAACTGTTGGTCCCGGCCTGGCAGGCTCTCTCCTCGTCGGCGTAACCCTGGCTAAGGCTTTAGCCTTGGCCGCTGACCTGCCCCTCGTCGGCGTAAACCATCTTGAGGGGCATATTTATGCTAACTGGCTGGAAGGCTTTGCCATTGAGTTCCCTGTTCTCTGTCTCATCGTCTCCGGCGGTCATACTGACCTGGTGCTGATGAAGGATCACGGGGAGTACCTTCAGCTTGGTCGAACTCGGGATGATGCGGCGGGAGAGGCTTTCGATAAGGTAGCTCGCATCCTGAACCTGGGCTATCCAGGCGGCCCGGCCATTGAGAAGGCAGCCAGAGGGATAACGGATCCCTACAGCCTGCCCCGCGCCTGGCTCCCCGGGACCTGGGACTTTAGCTTCAGCGGGGTCAAAACAGCAACCCTACATCTTGCCCGTGAGTTGGGAGTCTCACCCGATTCGCCACCGGAGCTCATCGGCCGTATTGCGGCTGGGTTTCAGGAGGCAGCGGTTGATGTCCTGGTCACCAAAACGTTGCAGGCAGCGGAGGAGCACGGGGTGAGGCAAATCCTCCTCGGCGGAGGCGTGGTTAGCAACCTCCGCTTTCGTGAGCTCATAACCTCTCGTTCACCCCTTCCCATTCTTCTCCCTCGCCCTGAACTCTGCACCGACAATGCTGCCATGATCGCCTCCTGCGGGTATTTTAAGTTCCAGGCCGGAAGAACCTCTGGCTGGGATCTCGACGTTGACCCCAGTGCTCGGCTGGGATAAACAGCTTTTCTTGAATGGCCCCTTGGAGAAAGGTATACTACAACCGTGGCTGAGGTGATTCATCCCTTTAGGCCTCAAGCGTGTAACGCTTTGAAAATCGAGGGCTTAGCACTTGCTTTCCGTGTCTGATGAAGTAGTGGTTTTTGATTTCGACGGCACGGTGGCTGACACCGTCGCGCTTTCTTTCAAGATTTATAACCAGCTCAGCGAAGAGTTCGGTTATAAAAAGCTGGCGGGGAGGGAGCAATATTTGGAACTTTTCCATAAGAGCGCACCGGCCGTCATCAAAGCCATTGGCCTCTCGCCTTTGAAGCTCCCGCGGCTGGCATCTGAGGGCAAGAGGCTTTTTCGTGAAAACCTCGACCAGGTAAAGGTCTTCAAAGGCTTGGCTGAGGTTCTGGCGCAGCTAGCCAAGAGTCATCGGCTGGTGATCATCTCCTCCAACCTCAGGGAGCTGATCGAGGAGTTTCTGGAGAGGCATGGGCTGCGGCAGTATTTTGAGCTAGTCCTCGGCGCTGAGGGAGGAGAGAGTAAGTTTAAGCTTCTTAAGCATTACCTGGCCCAATCCGGTGGGCGACCGGAAGATGCCTGGCTGGTGTGCGACACGACCCGGGACGTTAAAGATGGCAAGAAGCTAGGGATGAAGGTGATCGCTGTAACCTGGGGCTACCATCACCTTGAGGTGCTCAAGAGGGAGAGGCCTGATTTCATGGTGGATCGACCGGAGGAGCTCCTGCAAATCATCGAGGAACAAGGTGAAGGAAATTTTCCTTGAAGTAGACGGCCTCAGGCTGAGGGGAGAAATACATCCTCCCCAAGGGGAAGGGCCCTTTCCTGCTCTTTGCCTTTGTCACGGTATCCCCGCCCGCCCCCCGGACCCTTCTGACCCAGGCTACCGGGCCCTGGCCGAGAGATTCACTCGGGAGGGATTTCTCAGCTTCATCTTCAGCTTTCGGGGAGCGGGGGAAAGCGAGGGCAATCTCGACCTCCTTGGCTGGACGAGGGACCTCGGAGCTGCTCTGGATTACCTCCTCTCCTTGAGGGAAGTGGATAAAGCTCGGCTCTCGGTGATGGGCTTTAGCGGTGGGGCGGCGGTGGCGGTCTACGTGGCCGCTCACGACCCACGGATAAAAGCGGTGGTGGCCTGTGCCTGTCCAGCAGAGTTCTCCTTCCCCCCGGAGGAGATGGTGAGGCAGGCCCGGGAAGTGGGCACAATTCGTGACCCCCATTTCCCCCCGTCCTTTGAGGAATGGGCTCGAGGCTTTAAAGAGATCAGCCCGATAAGATTTATCAGCAAAATTTCTCCCCGCCCTCTCCTCCTCCTCCACGGAGAAAGGGATGAGCTGATAGACCCCTCACAGGCGCTCAGGCTTTACGAGAAGGCCCGAGAACCGAAGGAGTTTATCCTCATCCCCGGCGCGGGGCATCGGTTGCGCTTAAGCCGCGAGGCGATGGAAGCTGCCGCAAGGTGGCTTAGGAGGGTAAATCGGATGGGTGAGGAATGAGCATTCACTTCACCAAGCTTCAGGCCACCGGAAACGACTTCGTGCTGGTAGATGCCCGAGGGCTGGAGGGGGATTGGTCAGCACTGGCCCGGGCGATGTGCCGGCGTCACTTTGGCGTAGGAGCAGACGGACTGATTCTGCTGCTGGAATCACGGCAGGCCGACTTCCAGATGCGGTTTTTCAACCCCGACGGCTCGGAGGCTGAGGCGTGTGGGAATGGGCTGAGGTGCTTTGCCAGATACCTGCTCGAAAGGGATCTGGCAAGAGGTCCTCTCATCAGGGTGGAAACGCTTGGTGGAATTCGAGTGGTGGAGGTGAGGGGGGATTTGATTCGGGTCGGGATGGGAAAGCCAGAGCTGGCTCCAGAGAACATACCTGTTCGTGTGGAAGGTCCCCGCACGGTGCTCAACGATAAGCTCGAAGTGAAAGGTCAGGAGCTCCGGCTAAGCTTTGTCTCGATGGGTAATCCCCATGCAGTTTGCTTCACGGAGAGTCCCGTTTTTGAGTTCCCGCTTTTTGAGGTTGGTCCCGCGGTGGAGAACCATCCCCTTTTTCCTCAGCGAACGAACTTCGAGGTGGCTGGGGTGATGGCACCCGATAGGCTCGAAGCCAGGGTGTGGGAGAGAGGGGTAGGGGAGACACTTTCCTGCGGCACCGGGGCCTGTGCTGTGGCGGTGGTGGCTCAGCTTGAGGGAGTAGCCGGTGAGAAGGTCCAGGTGGGGCTGCCGGGGGGTGAGCTCCTGGTGGAATGGGATGGGAGGGGGGAGGTCTTTCTCTCCGGACCAGCCGAGCTCGTCTTCGAGGGCGAATGGTCGGATTCATGATCCCTTCCCAAGCCCGGAAGTGTATCGCTTCTGGCGTTCGTTGACAGGGGGGACTATGGTGTTATAACTTATATAGAGCGGTGGGTGTTCCTGAATTTCGGGAGACTGACATAAGCTAGCGGGAGAAGTCCGTAGCAGTGCTGATTTGCCGATCAACCTAAGGAGGTTCTGAGATGTCTCAACTAGCTAGGCTCTTAGGTTTTTTTCCTCGGGTTCTGAGGCCCTTCGAATACTTCGAAGCCGAAGCTCTTTCAGAGGCGACCCAGATCTTGTCGGAATACGGTGAGGAGGCCAAGGCTCTTGCCGGTGGTGTGGATCTGGTGCCCCGGATGCGCCGCCGTCTGCTGATTCCGAAGTGCGTAGTAAGTCTCACACGGATGCGAGAGGTGGACTATATCAAAAGCAATGGTGCAGATGGGCTTAAGTTTGGCCCTTTGACCTCCATCCGCTCCCTAGAGCTCTCTCCACTCATTCAGAAGGATTACTTGGCCTTGTATGAGGCCGCCCATCAAATAGCCTCAATTCAGGTGAAGGCCCAGGGCACCGCCGTGGGCAACCTTTGTGTAGCTACGCCAGCCTCGGACATAGCTGTGGCCCTTTTCGCCCTAGGAGCCCAACTGGTGATAGCCGGACCCTCTGCAGAAAGAATTGTTCCCATCGAGGACTTCTTTACTGGCGTAGGCCAGACCATTCTTCAGCCAGGCGAGCTGGTGGCTGAGGTCTTGGTGCCCCACCCGCCTGCTGGAACTGGCAGCGCCTTCTTCAAGCTAGTAAGGACGGCAGCCGACATCGCCAAGGTAAATGCGGCGGTAGCGTTAACAATTGCTGATGGCATCTGTCAGGAGGCCAGGGTGGCTCTAGGATCAGTGGCTCCGACCACTATCAGGGCCAGGAAGGCAGAGGAGATCCTTAGAGGGAAGATAATCGATGAAAAGCTCATAAACGAAGCTGCTGAGGCAGCAGCGCAGGAGACAAGAACGATCACCGACCTTCGCTCAACAGCCGAGTACCGGAGGGAGATGTCCCGGGTGTTGGTAAAAAGAGCGATAGGCAAGGCTCTTGAGAGGGCAAAAGCATGAAGATGGGGGATCAAATGAGAAGGATGGAAAAGGAGACGGTAAATTTTACGGTGAACGGGAGACAATATCAACTGACTATTGAGCCATGGTTGACCTTGGCTGAGGTTCTGAGGGATTACCTCGATCTTACCGGAACAAAGGTTAGCTGTGGAGTAGGAGAGTGCGGAGCGTGTACCGTCCTGGTTGACGGCAAGCCAACCCTTTCCTGCTGCACCTTGGCCATAACCGTGAGGGACAAAAATATCCTCACTATAGAGGGGTTGGCCAAAGATGGCTTACACCCGATCCAGAAGGCGTTTGTTGATTGTGGGGCTATACAATGTGGCTTTTGTACTCCGGGGATGATCCTTATGACCAAGGCCTTGCTGGATGAAAATCCCCACCCTACTCGGGAAGAGGCTAAGGAATTTCTAGCTGGGAATTTATGTCGCTGCACAGGGTATGTGAAAATAATTGACGCGGTAATGGCAGCAGCAGAGGCAATAAGCGAAGGGGGTAGCCGATGAGCCAGAAGTTTGCGATCGTTGGGAGGCGTCTTGCCCAGGCCGATACGCCAATCAAGGCCACCGGAGCAGCCAGATATGCTGCGGATATAAAACTGCCGAGAATGTTGGTGGGGAAGGTGCTCCGAAGCCCTTACCCTCATGCCAAAATCAAGCGAATAGACAAGTCAAAGGCGGAGAATCTCCCCGGCGTCGAGGCCGTAATTACGCTGGAGGATACCCCGAAAATACCCTACGCCTCTTCGTTTCGCGACCTGCCGATGGCTCCTAGCGGTAGCCTGCAGCGGTCGGATGAATATATCTTGGCCGATAAAGCTCGCTATGTGGGGGATGCTGTAGCTGCTGTAGCTGCTGTAGATGAGCGAGTAGCCGAGGAAGCCCTGAGATTAATTGAGGTGGAATATGAGGAATTACCTTTTGCAGTCCATCCTAGAGATGCCATAAAGCCCGGCGTCCCCCGAATTCATGACTATGCCGAAAACAACATCGCGGTACGTGTGGGTTACCCCTTGGCTGAGGGGGATGTGGAGAAGGGTTTCCAGGAATCCGATGTGGTTGTGGAGGAAACCTTCTCTGTAACTAAACAAGTGTCAGGCCATTTGGAAACGCAGACTACAATCGCTAGCGTTGACCCCACTGGGAAGGTAACTTGCTACAGCCCCTGCCAGTTGCCTTTCCCCCTTAGGAGGGAGCTGGCTAAAGCGTTTAACCTACCCGAGGGGATGATAAACGTGGTCAGTCCCTTCGTTGGCGGCAGCTTTGGCGCTCGGCTCAGCGTCTATAATGAGCCCATTGCCATTGCATTGGCCATGAAGACTCATAGGCCAGTGAAGATAGAATACACTATGGAGGAGAACTTTACCTGCGTACATACGAGGACGGCGGATGAATATACGGTGAAGATGGGCTTCAAGAAAGACGGAACCCTGCATTCCATGTATATGAAGGTGCTAACTTGGTCTGGAGCTTATTTAGGCCGAGCCCAACTGGCCGGGGCCATTACCCTGGTATGGGGCATGGGTCATTACAGATGTCCCAATAGGGCCGGAGAATGTGAGATAGTTTATTGCAACACTACGCCCTCGGCCGCCATGCGAGGCTATGGCAACCCGGAGGTGATGTGGGGGGTGGAACAAGTTGTGGATATGGCAGCCGAGAAACTGGGGATGAACCCTCTGGAGCTCAGGTTGAAGAACATTAGAAAGACGGGCGAACCCTCAAATTTCGGCCTGCCCATTGAGAGTAGCTATCTGGAAGATTGCATTAAGTCCGGTGCTGTGAGGATGGGATGGAAGGAAAAATGGGGCAAAAAGAGGGCGGGGAGGCGTGGGGTAGGTATGGCGACGATGACGCACTGCAGCGGAGCCTATCCTTTGTTGATGGAGCATTCGGGCGCCATCGTGAAGTTTAACGAGGACGGCTCGGTCAACCTGACGATAAATCCTGGCTCGCCAGGCACCCACATCTGGGGGGCTCTCTCACAGATTGCAGCCGAGGAGCTGGGAGTTTATCCGGAGGACGTGCATGTAGTTACCGGCGAGACGGATAAGACGCTATTTGACCTTGGCTCCCACGCTAGTCGGTCTACCTACGTTGCTGGAAATGCAGTTTTAGAGGCATCCAAAGAGGCCAGGAAACAACTGCTGGAGCGGGCAGCCAAGATGCTGGATGTTTCTCCTGAAGAGCTTGAGGTCGGGGATAGGCGAGTCTATGTTAGGTCTGCTCCTGAGAGGGGGATCTCTGTGACTGAGGTAGTCCGCAGCGCCATGTGGGATCTGAAAGGTGAATGTTTGAACATAGCTGGGAAAAGCTCGTTTGCATCCAGATGGACTTCGCCGCCGACGGCAGCCTATTTTGCCGAGGTTGAGGTAGATACCGAAACCGGCGAGGTGAAGGTGCTGAAGTTCATAACCGCAGTGGACTGTGGCACGGCGATAAATCCGATGACAGTGGAAGGACAATGTGAGGGTGGCATTCAGCAAGGAATAGGCTATGCCCTGACAGAGGACTTCGTGGTTAACCGGGAGACCGGCGTTCTGGAGAGCGACAACTTTACTACCTACAAGATGCTTGGCACCCTCGATATGCCGGAGACGGAGATCATAATCATCAATAAGCCCGACCCCAAGGGTCCCTTCGGGGCCAAGGGAGTGGGCGAGCCAGCTACGGTTGGTGTAGCCCCAGCTATAGCCAATGCCATCTATGATGCCGTTGGAGTGAGGATAACCGACCTGCCCATAACACCGGAGAAGGTTCTGAGGGCCCTTAAGGAAAAGCAATCGAGGTAATTCAGGCCACTATTAACTTCATAATTCTTCTTAAGGAGGCCAGATGATAAAACAAATTAGCCATATAGGTATTGCCGTGAGGGACCTCGAGAAGACAAGAGATTTTTACCGCTCGGTTTTTCGACTCGAGCCCTCCGAGCCCATTATAGGTGGCGAGGGGGATATAAAGGTGAGCCTGGTCGAAGCAGGCAGTACAGCGGTTGAGCTTCTGCAGCCAATTGGCGATAAGGGCGTCATAGCTAAGTTTTTAGAAAAGCGCGGCGAGGGCATTCATCATGTCTGTTTTGAAGTAGACGATATAAATTCAGAGGTTGAGCTGCTTAAAGCTAAAGGAGTAGAGGTTCTGGGGACTCCAAGGCCTGGAGCCGAAGGGATGAGCGTCTTTCTCCATCCGAGGACAACGCAAGGGGTGCTCGTTGAGCTTGTCCAAAAGAAGTAGGTTGAAATTGTTCGCTGCCCCTTCACTTTCGGCCTCGATTCAGAATGGCAAGGTGGCGATCAGGCAACGAGGAGAACTTAAGGAGGTTCGAAGTGGATTTCCAGTTGAGTGAGGAGCAGACGATGTTTCGGGATTTGGCGCGCCAATTTGCTGAGAGGGAGATGTTGCCGAATCTGAAGGATATTGTACGGCAGGAAGCCTTCGACCCCGGGATCATTAAGAAGTTTGGTGAGGCTGGATTGCTAGCGCCCCACATGCCCCAGGAGTATGGGGGGTTAGGGCTTGATTATGTCACCACCTGTATTATCTGGGAGCAGCTCTGCTGGGCCAGCCTGGCTGTAACTCAGGCGGCCACGAGTGGCCCGATACAGCCAGGGACCAACCTTCTGGATGCTGGCAGCGAGGAACAGAAGCAGAAGTGGTTGCCACCGGTATGTAAGGGTGACAAAATCCTTTCTGGCGCCGTGGTAGAGCCTAACGCCGGCAGCGATTCCTCCTTGATTGAGACCAGCGCTGTACAGGAAGGGGATCACTGGGTTATCAATGGTAGCAAGATCTTCATCACCAATGGCGCAGAAGCTGATGTGGTCTTGTTTGTAGCCCAGACGGATAAGAGTAAGGGAGTCAGAGGACTGGCCTCCTTCCTCGTTGAAAAAGGCACCCCGGGGTTTACCAGCACACTCCAGAAGGGGAGAATTAGTTGGCGAGGCGGTAGCGAGGCCATACTGAGGTTCAGCGATTGTAGAATACCGCTGGAGAACCAGGTTTCACCTGCCGGGCGTGGCCTCAGGGATGCCTTGAGAGGCATTGACACTGCTCGCCTCTTTCTGGCGGCTGGGGCTGTGGGCATCTCTCAAAGCTGTCTCGAAGCCTCTATAAAATACGCTAAGGAGCGTTTTCAGTTTGGAAAGCCAATAGGAGGACATCAGTTAATACAGGGAATAATAGCTGAAATGGCGGCCAGGACTGAGGCAGCTAGATGGCTTACTTACTACGTGGCTGACCTCAAGACGAGAGGAATTCGTCATATTAAGGAGATGTCTTGTGCTAAGTGGTTTGCCACCGAATCAGCGCTATGGATAACAGCCCAAGCAGTTAAGGTTCATGGCTCCTTTGGCACCTTTGACGATTACCCAGTGGGTTATCACTATCAGGATGCCGTCACGGCGACCATACTTGGCGGCACGGCCGAGATACACAAGCTAACCATCGGCCAGCAGCTTCTCGAACTACGGGCCTTTTCCTGATGCAGCAGAAATTCGATGCTATAGTAGTAGGAGGAGGTCCAGCCGGCTGTGCCTGCAGCTACCGAATGGCACAAAGTGGGCTGCAGGTGCTGCTGGTGGAGAGGGGAAAATTTGCCGGGGCAAAGAACATGTGGGGTGGGGCATTTTTTGGTCCGACCCTGAATGAGTTAATCCCTGATTTTTGGAAAGAGGCCCCCATTGAGAGATTCATCGCTCGACAGAAGCTCTCCTTTTTGTCTGGGGAGGATTGCCTCTCCCTCGAATTCGCTGCTCCAAGGTTCAGTAAACCTCCTTATAATGGCTTTATCGCCCTGAGATCGAGGTTTGATAGATGGCTGGCAGCGAAGGTAGAACAGGCGGGGGGAATCGTGGCAGCCGGGCTCCAGGCGGATGATCTCCTCTGGGACGGGGGTCGAGTGATGGGAATAAGAGCCGGCGGCGATGAACTGCCTGCTGATGTGGTTATTGCCTGCGACGGGGTAAATTCGCTCCTCGCACAGAAGGCCAAACTCAGAGGGGAGCTTCGGCCGGGGGAGGTGAAGCAGGGCGTTAAGGAAGTGCTCGAGCTGCCCCGAGAGGTAATTGAGAAGCGCTTTGGTCTGGCAGGTGAGGAGGGTCTAGCCTGGCAATTTGTGGGTGGGTTTACCAGGGGCGTACCCGGTGGTGCTTTCATTTACACCAACAGGAGTAGCCTTTCGGTGGGAGTGGTAGTAGCGCTAAAGGAGCTCATGGAAAAGGGGATCAAGGCTAATGACCTGTTGGAAGACTTCAAAGAGCACCCTGCGGTGGCTGGCCTGCTGGGGGGAGGCAAACTGGTCGAGTACTCGGCACATCTTATCCCTGTTTCGGGGATGGAGATGGTGCCTAAGTTATACACGGATGGGTTTCTGGTGGCTGGCGATGC
>CAZJSO010000020.1:10515-16815 GCA_964548795.1 uncultured Dehalococcoidia bacterium
ACAGGGTTTCAATCTGGCAGTTGGCTTCTGACCTGATGCGGGCGAAGGGAGCAATATGAGCCGGGCTAGAGTGGAAGATAAGCTCGCCGTTGACAAATTTGATGTAGATCGGGAGGTTCACATCCAAGTAGATGGAGACATCTGCAAAGTCTGTGAGGAGCATTACTGCGTTTACGTCTGCCCGGCTGACTGCTACAAGCTGGGAGAGGGACATGTCACCTACTCTTATGAAGGCTGCCTGGAATGTGGCAGTTGTCGGATCGCTTGTCGCCGAGGGGCCATCGAATGGACGTTGCCCCGAGCAGGATTTGGGGTATGTTTTGAGTACGGATAGGAGGCGAGGTGAACATCGTAGTCTGTGTTAAGCAGATACTCGACCCGGAAATTCCTTCAGGCAAGTTCAAGCTTGACCCGGCGTCCAAGAGCGTCATCCCTCCAGAGGGGATACCCCCAGTGATAAATCCCTATGATGCCCAGGCAGTCGAGCTAGCGCTGAGGCTCAAGGAGCAGCACGGGGGCAAGATAACGGTGCTAACGTTAGGCAGCGGAGGTGTGGACAAGGTGGTCAAACATGCCCTTTCAATGGGGGCAGATGAGGGAGTGGTGTTGTCGGACGAGGTCTTTGAGGGCTCTGATAGCTTCGCCACAGCCCATATTCTGGCGAGAGCCATACAGAAAATAGGGGAATACGATCTGATATTATGCGGCCGGCAGGCGGCAGATTGGGATGAGGGACTTGTAGGCTCGCTGGTAGCCCATTTTCTGGATTTGCCCCTAGTAACCTTGGCCAAGGCCATTGAGGTTGAGGGGGACAATTTGGTGGTCAATCGAGTTATTCTCGATGGCTACCAGCAGTTCAGGGTTCCACTGCCGGCTCTGGTTACTGTGAGCAATGAGGTTGGCCAAGCCCGGCTGCCCTCGGGGTGGGGAATAATATCTGCCGCTCGGAAGCAGATCCCGACCTGGAATGCGGGTGACATTGGTGCTGACCCCTCGAAGCTGGGGGCTGGGGCAGCGCGGAGGAAGTTGCGGCAGCTCTTCATCCCCTCACGGGAGAGGAGGTGCGAGATAATCCAGGAGGAGACTACGAAGGAGGCCTCGGCCAAATTAGCCACCAGGCTGAGGGAGTCGGGTCTGATATGAGGCATGGAAGGGGGAGCATGGCTGAATACGAAGGGGTATTGGTTAGCGGCGAGGTGGTGGGAGGGAAAGTTACCACGGTTACCAGGGAGTTGCTGACCGTAGGTCGGAGGCTTAGCGATGATCTGGGTCAGCGGCTGAGCATCCTATTCTTGGGGAAGGATGTTAGGGAGTCAGCTCAACAGGCCATCCTGTTTGGCGCTGACAGGAGTTATCTGGTGGATGGGCCTCCTTGGGAGCAATTACACCCTGACTTTTACGCTGAGGTGCTGGCTGCTGCGAGCAGACGGCTAAGGCCGTTAGTCATCCTTCTGGGCCAAACTGACCTAGGGCGTGATGTCGCTCCCAGGTTGGCAGCGAGGCTGGAGACTGTGGTTACTCTGGATTGTGTTGAACTAGCCATAAACTCGGAGACTAAGCAGCTACTGCAAACTCGGCCAGTTTATGGCGGCAAGGCTATGGCAATCTGGAGTTCTGAACATAAGCCTCAGGTGGTTACCCTGAGGGCTAGAGCAGCGATGCCCGCTGAGCCTGATGTTTCACGGAAGGGGGAAGTCCTAACCCTGGATATCTCGGTGAATGAGCCAAAGGTCAAGGGAGAGATTCTCCGAACGGTGAGAGAACCAGTTAGAGGCGTGCCCCTGGAGGAGGCCAAAGTTATCGTTTCTGGCGGCGGTGGCATCGGAGGCAGCGAGGGCTTTAAGATGTTGGAGGAGTTAGCCCAGCTACTCGGGGGGGCCGTGGGAGCCACACGAGTCCCTTGTGATGAAGGCTGGGTACCTCCTGGTCTGGAGATTGGGCAAACCGGCCGTGTAGTGAGCCCTAGCCTCTATATAGCTGTAGGCATTTCTGGCGCCTCGCAGCACATCGTAGGCTGCTCCGACTCCAAGTGCATCGTGGCCATAAATAAGGACCCCGAGGCCCCCATATTTAAGGTTTCTGACTTTGGCGTGGTGGGCGATTACCGGGAGGCCATCCCAGCGCTAATGGAGAAATTGAGGGATCTAATAGCCCTTTGAGGTTAAAAGCAAGATGGGAGGTGTGAATGTTAGAAAGAATCTATCGGCTGGGATGTGATATTGGGGGCACTTTTACCGATTTCGTCCTCGTAAATGACAGAACGGGGGAGATTCAAATACATAAATGCTTAACCACCCCTAGGGACCCCTCAGATGCTGTAGAGGAGGGGATCAGGGATATGTCGAAGAAGACCCCTGGCTTTGTATCCCAGCTAGATGAAGTAATACATGGCACAACCTTAGTGATAAACGCCATTATTGAAAGGAAGGGGGCTAGGACGGGGCTGATTACAACGAAAGGGTTCCGGGACGTACTGGAGCTGGGTCGGGAGAAGCGCTATGATACCTATGATATCTTCGCAGTATATCCTGAGCCCCTCGTCCCTCGTCCCCTCCGCCTGGAGGTGAATGAGCGCATCGCCAGCGATGGGCGAATACTGAGGAAGCTAGATCCAGAGGAGGTAAAGGGAGTTTTGCAGCAATTGCTTGACGAAGGTATTGAATCACTGGCAGTATGTCTTATAAATTCTTTCGAAAACCCAGCCCATGAATTCACGATTAAGGACATCGTCAAACGGGAGGCTCCACATCTCTCCCTTTCCATTTCCTATGAAGTCCTGCCACAAATACGTGAATATGAACGAACGAGCACCACGGTGACCAATGCTTATGTAAAACCACTGACCGGGAGTTACTTGGCCAGACTATCCGGCCGCTTGGAATCCCTTGGTTCCACAGGCAAGCTCTTCATCATGCTCTCCAGCGGTGGCATCACCTCAGCCGAGACAGCAGCGGAATCGCCGGTTAGGGTCATCGAGTCAGGTCCTACAGCAGCGGTCATAGCTGGCGAATATTATGGTCGGATGTTTGGCATTGAAGACATATTCTGCTTTGACATGGGAGGCACGACGGCCAAGTCCTGTCTGATTCAGAAGGGCCATGCGGGAATCGTCTCCACCTTTGAAGTGGGGCGGGTGCACCGGTTTAAGAAGGGGAGCGGTCTCCCTATTCAGGTGCCGGTGGTTGACCTGATGGAGATAGGGGCGGGCGGTGGCAGCATAGCTCGGATAAACAAGATGGGGCTGCTTCAGGTGGGACCAGAGAGTGCTGGGGCAGAGCCTGGCCCTGTCTGCTATGGCCTGGGGGGACAGGAACCGACGGTGACGGATGCTGACCTGGTGCTGGGTTATCTGGACCCCAATTACTTCTTGGGTGGAACGATGCGGCTGGACAAGGATGGCGCTCAGCAGGCCATTAAGGAGAAGGTTGCTCTCCCTCTGAGCGTGTCCTTGATAGAGGCAGCCTGGGGCATTCATGACCTCATTAATGAGACCATGGGCAGTGCAGCCAAAACGCACATCGCTGAAAAGGGAGGCAATCCAAAGCTGGTCACCATTATAGCTTACGGTGGAGCTGGCCCGGTTCACGCCTATGGGCTGGCCAAGAAGTTGGGGGCTCCTCGAATTTTAGTTCCTCCTGTAGCCGGGGTTGGCTCAGCCTTAGGGTTCTTCACCGCTCCCCGAGCCTACGACTTAGTCCGAAGTCATAAGGTCAGCCTCGAGGAAGCTGACTTCGCTGAAATTGAGGAGCTATTTCAAAGCATGGAGAGGGAAGGGGCGGCTGTGCTGCGGAAGGCTGGGACAACGGAGAGTGTCCAGTATGAGCGCTCACTCGACATGAGGTTTATAGGGCAGGGGTTTGAGACCAATATCCCTTTAGCTCGTCGCAATTTTGCCGAATTTAGCCAGGAGGAGATCCGCCGCAGCTTTGATGAGGCCTATAAGAATTTGTATGGCCGGACGTATCCTGAGTCTGAAGTCGAGTTTGTAAGCTTCAGAGTAAGAGCTAGGCTTCCGGAGCGTGCTCTTCGGCTACCTAAGCTTGCAGTTAAAGCCTCCTCCCTAAAGGACACCATCAAAGGTCAGCGCCTAGCTTATTCGCCAATTGCGCGGGACTTTATTCCCTTCACGGTGTATGATCGCTATAGTTTGTTTCCTGGTGCGAGGTTCAGTGGACCAGCTATAGTTGAGGAAAGGGAATCCACAGCCATTGTGGGAGAGGATGCTTCCGTTTCAGTGGACGAATATGGGTTCCTATGGATAACCTTTAAGGGGGCGTAAAATATGGCACGAAAATTTGATCCGATAACTTTGGAGATCCTTTGGCGCCGGCTGATTTCTATCGTGGATGAGGCTGATGCCTCGGTAGCTCGGACTGCTTTTTCTAGCCTTCTTCGTGATGCCCATGACTATACCTGCATTTTTACCGATGCCAGGGGTAGGCTCTTGGCTCAGGGAACATTTTGCACGCCAGGTCAGGCAGGGGCGATGACCTTGGGCGTCAAGAAGTGGATCAACATGCTCCCGTTAGAGAAGTACAAGCCGGGCGACATTTTCATCACCAATGACCCTTGGCTTCTTGCTGGCCATCTCAACGATGCCTGTGTGATGAGCCCCATTTTTTATAAGGATAAAGTAGCGGGCTTTACCGCCTGTGTCTTTCACCACTCCGATATCGGCGGGCGAGTATCATCTGATAACCATGATGTTTACGAAGATGGTCTGTTTATTCCTCCGGTAAAACTTTACGATGCTGGTGTCCCTAATGAAGCTGTCCTGGACCTAATCCGGTGGAATGTCCGTACCCCAGAGCAAGTAATTGGGGACATTCGGTCTCAAATTGCAGCTAATCACGTGTGCTCTCAGAAGATAGCGGAGATGATGGCCGATGTCGGTCTGGATACTTTGGATGACCTGGCTGATGAAATTCTGGATCGAACTGAGCAAAGCATGAGGCGGGCCATTGAGCAGATTCCCGATGGTACCTATCGGCATAAGGGGGTTGTTGAGGGAGCGGGGGGGAGAGAGGACATAACGATCAAGGTGGCGGTGGAGGTAAAGGGTAGCGATATAATCGTTGACCTTGATGGGTCATCTCCTGAGGTGGATTGGGGAGGCAACGTAGTTTACAACTTTACCTATGCCTATGTCTTCATGGCTTTGAAGAGCATGTTTGACCCGGAGATACCTAACAATGATGGCTGCTCTCGGCCGATAACCTTAAAAGCCCCCGAGGGAAGTGTGGTTAATTGCAGGTTCCCTGCTGCGGTAGCTGCCCGGCTACAGGTGGGACACTTTATGACGGAGATGATCTATCAGGCGTTGGCACCAGCGATGCCAAAGCGAGTCATAGCCTGCAGCGGAGGAACCCCGGCCTGGATGCAAGTATTTTACGGCAAGCGGAACGACGGGAAGAAGTTCTATAATGTGCTAATTCGCGGTGGGGGCATGGGGGCCAGTGATCTGCTCGATGGTCACCATTGCGTCATCTTCCCCGCTAATGGCGCTAACACGCCCTGCGAGATATTTGAAAGTGAGACCCCTCTCATTATGGAGAAAAGAGAGCTTCTTTGTGATTCTGGGGGGGCAGGGAAGAGCCGGGGGGGACTGGGACGAGAGGTCGTTTTTAGGGTGCCTGATGATGAGTACGCTCCCAGTTCACCAACTGCCATTGGAATTCAAGGAGGGAGGTTCAAATACGCTGCTCAGGGCTTGTTTGGTGGCAAGGCAGGCTCAAAATCAAAGTTTTTGATCAATGAGATTCCTCAAGACCCCGCCGCCTTGAATTTTGCCAACCCAGGTGATGTAATAACCTTCCATAACCCCGGCGGTGGCGGGTATGGAGATCCCCTGGAGCGCGACCCAGAACTGGTGGAGAGCGATGTCATCAATGGTTACGTCAGCCTGAAAAAAGCGCAGGAAGATTATGGGGTAATCATTGACCCTGTAAGCCTGAGGTTGGACCTTGAGGCTACTAATAAGTTGCGAGAATCTCTTAAAAGAGCTAAAATGTCGGAAACATCGGAGCAGTGAAAAGGGGAGGTGATACTCATGTGAGAGGTTTAGAAGGGGAGGCAAAAATCTTAAAACCAGAAAGGAGGTATTAAATGAAGAAGATGCCGAGGTTTATAGTACCCGTAGTTGTACTAATGGTGGTGGCGTTGCTGGTGGTTGCTGGCTGTGCGAAAAAGGCAGCCCCCTCTCCAACGCCTGCCCCAGCTCCGTCGCCTGCACCTAAGCCAGCACCTCCAAGCCCGGTTGTTACCCCTACGCCGACACCCACGCCTACCCCAAGTCCAACG
>CAZJSO010000020.1:16825-16947 GCA_964548795.1 uncultured Dehalococcoidia bacterium
AAGTTCGCCAATTTCCCACCCGCTCCTACGTTTCCCTGCGTCTCCATGGAGAGGTGGGCCAAGGAGGTGGAGAAGCGGACCAATGGTAAGGTCAAGGTTCAAACATTTCCTGGCGGAACTTT
>CAZJSO010000021.1:0-9592 GCA_964548795.1 uncultured Dehalococcoidia bacterium
GTGCTGGCAGTTACCGGAATAGGCAGGCAAAGCGGCGAGGTGGCAGATTCACTGGCCAGGCTCTATTCGCTTGAATCCCTCGTGGCTTGCGGCTTCGGTGGAGGGACGACGCAGAGTTTGAAGAGGGGGGAGGCGGTGATCTGCCAGCGTATTCTCGGCCCCGAGGAGGCTGAGCTATCGAGCGATAATCGGCTCTGCCTCCTGGCCGCCCGGGCCCTGGCTCGGGCGGGGATTCCCTTCTCCTGGGGCCGGGGGCTGACCACTAATCGGTTCCTCGCCGAGCCGGAGGAGAAGCTTGAAATCGGTGAGAAGTATGGAGTTCAGGTGACAGAAATGGAGAATTTCTGGGAAGCGGAAATCGCCCTGGCTCGAAATATTCCCTTTCTAGCCGTCCGGTTCATCTCAGACACTCTAAAGGACAGGGCACCCCACTTTGAGAAGTTCGTTGATGCCAGGGGAAGATGGCAGGGCAGAAAGGCCCTGGCTTACTTCTCTCATCGCCCTTTCAAGGCTTTGACCCTGCCAGCCATCTTCTGGGGCTCTTGGAAGGCGGAGAGAAACTTGAAGTTGTTCCTGAAGGCATATTTAGAAGAAGCCCATGAAGGGGAGCAGCAAACCTAAAGCTTTGGTCACCGGGGCAGCGGGGTTCATAGGCAGCAATCTCAGTCGAGAGCTGCTCCGGCAGGGCTTTGATGTCAGGGCCCTGGTGAGGAAGGAGAGCAATCGCCGGAACCTAGAGGGCCTTGGCATAGAGCTCGCCTTCGGCGACTTAAGAGACGTTGAGTCTCTGGGCAGGGCCTTAGATGGGTGCGAGGTGCTCTTCCACACGGCTGCGCTTTACAGTTTCTGGGTCCCTCAGCCAGGGGTTATGTATGAGATAAATGTGAAAGGAACGGAGAATATCCTCCGGGCAGCCTTAAGAAAAGGGATTAAAAAGGTGGTCTACACCAGCACCGAGTCCACTATTGGGATCGACGAAAAGACTGGGCTGGGAAAGGAGGAACTTTTTGCGAGTCCAGAGGAACTGACCAATCACTATAAGCGCTCCAAGTTCCTGGCAGAGAGGGCGGCCTTACAAATGTCCCAGGAGGGCCTTCCCGTGGTGGTGGTAAACCCCACTGCCCCAGTAGGCCCTTACGACATTAAACCCACTCCCACCGGAAGATTCGTCCTCTCCTTCCTGAACCGAAAGCTCCCAGCTTACGTCAACACCGGACTCAATCTGGTGAGCGTGGAGGACGTGGCCCGGGGCCACATCCTCGCCCTAGAGAAAGGGAGGGTGGGGGAGAGGTATATTTTAGGGCATGAAAACCTCACCTTCCGCGAGATCCTGGCAATGCTGAGCTGGCTAACCGGAATAAAGCCGCCCCGAGTTCGTATTCCCTTCTTCCTTGCTCTGGCGATGGGCTACCTCAGCGAGTTCCTTGTGGGGAGGGTCGGGCGAAAGACTCCCTGGATCACCGCCGAGGCGGTTAAGGCAGGCAAGCAGTTCCGATTTTTCGATTGTTCCAAGGCTACCCGGGAACTGGGCTTCAACCCCATGCCAGTGGAGGAGGGCCTGGAAAAGGAAGTAAAGTGGTTTAAAGAAAATGGATACGTCCACCCAGAGCATTAACGTGAGCAAACTCAGAGAAGCTCAACACAATTCCCTACGTCAAGCGATCGGCCGGGCCCAGGAATGCCTGCTGAAGCACCAAAACCCGGAGGGGTACTGGGTGGGGGAACTTGAGGCCGATGCCTCGGTTGCCGCCGGGTATATCCCGGTGATGCACTTCCTGGGCAGGCAGATAAGTGAGGCGAGGAAGGAGCAGATAATCGGCTTTGTAAAAAGTCGCCAGAATTCGGATGGCTCCTGGCCAGCTTATCACGGCGGGCCGGGGGACCTCAGCGTAAGTATACAGGTCTACTTCGCCCTCAAGCTTGCCGGGGTGCCCGCTGAAGAGCATTTTATGGAAAAGGCCCGGGAATTCATAATCTCGAAAGGAGGCCTGGGCCGGGCCAACGTGATCACCAAGTTCTGGCTGGCTTTATTCGGTCAGTTCCCCTGGAGTGGCACTCCCACAGTTCCGCCGGAGCTCATCTTCCTTCCCAATTGGTTCTACCTCAACCCATACGAGTTCTCCAGCTGGGCCCGGGCAACCATTATGGCCCTGGCCCTCCTCTCCCACCTTAGGCCATCCTACCCCGTCCCGGACGGACGCGGGGTCGCCGAGCTCTGCCCGGAGGGAAAGCAGGACTACTCCCTGGGCCGAAGGAAGGGGATAATCTCCTGGGAGAACTTCTACCTCCTTCTGGATAGGCTTCTCAAGCTTTACCAGAGGTTGCCCCTGAAACCTGGGAGAAAAAGGGCCTTGAAAAAGGTCGAGGAATGGGTGGTGGCCCATCAGGATAAGGATGGGAGCTGGGGAGGAATAATGCTCCCCTGGCTTTATGCGCTGTTCGCCTTAAAGGAACTGGGGTACTCGGATGACCACCCGGTGATTAAGAAGGGAATTGAAGGGCTGGAGAGCTTCATTCTGGAGGACGAGGAGGGATTTCGCCTTCAGCCGGCGGTCTCTCCCATCTGGGATACCGCTTGGGCCATCATCGCTCTAAGCGACTCCGGCCTCCCCCTGGATCACCCCGCCTTGCTTAAGGCTGCCCGCTGGCTTCTGAGGAAGGAAATCAAGGTAAGAGGGGACTGGGCGGTGAAGAATCCGAGGCTTGAGCCCGGGGGCTTCGCCTTTGAGTTCGAGAACAACTTCTACCCCGACATTGATGATTCAGCCGTCGTGCCCCGGGCACTCCTTCGAGTGAAGCTCCCCGGGCTGGAGGAGGCACAAAAGTTAGGGGCCATCCATCGGGCGGCCCGCTGGGTGGCCGGCATGCAGAGCCGGAATGGAGGGTGGGCTGCCTTCGATAAGGATAATAACCGCAAGCCTCTTTCCCATATTCCCTTCGCCGACTTCGTAACCCCCCTCGACCCTCCCAGCCCGGATGTTACCAACCATGCCATCGAGTTTCTCAGCGAATTGGGCGAGTTCCGGGAAAGCATTGAAAGGGGGGTGGAATATCTGAAGAAGGCCCAGGAGAAGGACGGGGCCTGGTTTGGAAGGTGGGGGGTCAACTACATCTACGGGACCGGACTTGTCCTGCCGGCCCTCAAGGCCGCTGGAGAGAACCCGGGAAGCAGCTATATCCGTCAGGCCGTGGGCTGGCTCAAGTCGCACCAGAACGAGGACGGAGGATGGGGGGAGACTCCCCGGACCTACGATGACCCCCAGCTTCGTGGTCAGGGGCCAAGCACCGCCTCCCAGACCGCCTGGGCCTTGCTGGGGCTTATCTCGGCCGGAGAGGCAAAAAGCAAGGAGGTCCAAAGGGGCATCGACTTTCTTATTCGTACCCAGCGCGAAGATGGTTGCTGGGAGGAGGAACAATTCACCGGGACCGGCTTTCCCCGAGCATTTTATCTGCGCTACCACCTCTATCCCCTCTATTTCCCACTTATGGCCCTGGCCAGATACCAGCAGGAGGCCTTCAGCAAATGAGAACCCCACAGGTCGGGACAAAAGCCGATTGGGAATACTGTGAAGAGATGCTGCCCCAGGTCTCCCGCACCTTCGCCCTCAACATCGCAAAACTTAAGGGGGAGACCTACCGTGCCGTCCTCCTGGGATACCTCCTCTTTCGCATCGCCGATACCTTTGAGGACAACGACTACCAGACCGAAGAGGAGAAGATACGATCGCTCCACGAATTGGCCGAGGTATTTAAGAACCACAGGAGCCTGGAGGAAAGGCAAAGGCTGTATGAGCCGCTGAGGTTCAGATGGAGAGAGGGATCGCCGGAGAAGAATCTGGTAGAGAATGGCGACCGTGTCCTCAGATGCTACCTTGAGCTGCCGAGGGTCTACCAGGAAATCATGGACCCCCGTGTGGCCCAAACTGCTGAGGGCATGGCCAAGTTTCAGAAAAGAAAGCTGGAGCAAGGGACGAGGATCTTCCAGCTACAAGACCTGGAGGACCTGGAAAACTACTGCTTCTACGTAGCCGGCAACGTCGGCATAATGCTCACCCAGCTCTTCTGCTTGCGAGAAAATATCTTTGCGGTAAAGCCAGAACTGGAAAAAAGACAGGTAGGGTTCGGCCTGGCACTTCAACTTACCAATATCGCCAGGGATTACTTTAAGGATCTCGAAAGAGGCTGGTGCTACATTCCCGCCTCGGTGACGAGCAAATGCCAGCTAAGGCCTGAAGAATTGAAAAACCTCTCCCCCGAGGGCAGGAGGAGGATTCTCCGAGAGCTGGCTCCTCGGGTGGTGGAGCACTTCGACTCCACCTCAAAATACATTGAGGCTCTGCCGAAGAGCGAGAGAGACGTTCGCCTTTTCTGCCTCATACCCTTCGTGCTGGCCTACAACACCCTAATTCAGATCGCGGAAAACAGGGGGAACAAGCTATCCCGACCGCAGGTGGCGGCTATCTTAGCCGAGTGTGAACTATTTGCCCGGTCAAACAGCCGCTTCAGAGGGGACTACTTTAAGGCCCGTAAGAAACTAGTTTCTCTCCTAGGGCAGGAAAAATGAAGGCTCTAATACTTGCCCCTTTCCATCCCCCAGCTTTGGATGAACTTAAGGCCAGGGTAGAAATAGTTTATGAGAGCTGGCTGGATACCCGAAAGCTTTTCTCCCCCGAGGAACTGGGAAAGCGGCTGGGGGAGGAAAAGTATAAGATATTAGTGGTCGAGGCCGACTTCGTCTTCGAGGAAGTCTTTGAGCAGGCCCCTGAGCTCCGCTTCGTGGGGGTCTGCCGTGGCTCGCCGAGTAACGTAGACCTGGAGGCTGCCACCCGTCATAGGGTTCTGGTGGTGAATACCCCAGCCAGGAACGCCGTGGCCGTGGCTGAGCTGACCCTAGGACTCATGCTCTCTCTGGCTCGTCACATTCCTGCCGCCCATGAGCTCGTGAGGTCCGGTGGCTGGCGAGACCCCGTTGACCCCTCTATTTCCCTCCGCGGGGTGGAACTCACCGGTAAAGTGGCTGGCATTGTGGGGCTGGGGTCAGTGGGGAGGGAGGTAGCCTCAAGGCTTCTGGCCCTCGGCATGAAGGTGCTGGCCTTCGATCCCTTCGTGGGGGCGGAGGAAATGGCTGGGCTGGGGGTGGAGAAGGTAGAACTCGACCGGCTGCTAGGGGAAGCCGACTTCGTTACCCTGCATTGTCCGGTTTCGCCTCAGACCTTCTCCCTGATTGATGAGGAGAAGCTTCGGTTAATGAAACCCGTCGCCTATCTGATAAACACCGCTGGCTGGGAGGTGGTGGAGGAAAAGGCAATTCTTAAGGCCCTGAAAGAACGATGGATTGCTGGCGCAGCCTTCGATGTCTTCCAGACCCATCCCCTCTCACCCAGCAGCCCTTTGCTCAAACTGGACAACGTCATCCTCACCCCCCACCTCGGTGGGGCCACCCATGACACCATTGAACGCTACTCCCGGACGATGGTCGAGGAGATAGAGAGATTCTTGAGGGGAAAGCGGCCACTTAACCTGCTGAATCCAGAGGTGCTTCATGAATGAGTGGGCGCTGGGAATAGACCTGGGCAGCACCGGCGTGCGCTGCCTGGTGGTTGACCTAAAAGGCCGGCCGGTCTCTCTTTGCTCCGGAGCCTGGTCCAGCTACACCCCAAAGGAGCTTTTGCCGCTGGGAAAGGAACTTGATCCCCAAAAGCTCTGGAAGGTCATTTGCGAGGTGAGCCAGGGAGCACTGCGGGCAGCGGGGAAAGGTAAGCTCATTGGCCTGAGCGTCACCGCCCAGCGTGAAGGAGCGGTTTTCCTCAACCGAGAAGGCCGAGAGCTCTACGCTGGCCCAAACCTCGACCTTCGTGCTCTGGCCGAGGGAGCCTCGATTGACCAGGAGTTGGGAGAAAAAATCCACTCCCTCACCGGCCACCTCCCCTCCTTCCTCTTCGTTCCGGCCAAGCTCAGGTGGTTTGAGAACCACCGGCGCCAGGTCTATAATGAAATCGCCACCGTGCTCAGCCTCGATGAGTGGGTTATCTACCGGCTGACCGGCGAGAGAGTAGGTGAGGCCTGCTCCTTAGGAGAGCTCGGATTAATCCAGGTTGGTACCCGGCAGCGTTCGCTGGAACTTGAGGGAGCACTCAGAATCCCCCAGGTCTACCCTGGCCTGGCTCAGGCAGGGGAAATGATCGGAAAAATAAGCCAGCAAGTCGCCGCACAAACCGGCCTTCCAGAGGGAGCCCCGGTGGCCCTTGGAGCCCCGGACACCCAGTGTGGCCTCCTGGGCCTGGGCCTCAGGGAGGCAGAAGAGGCGGGGATAATAGCCGGGTGGAGCTGCCCTTGTTGTCTGCTGATGGAAAAACCAATCTTTGACCAGCGCCTGTGGACCGGCTGTTACCCGTTTCCCCAGAGGTGGATCCTGGAGAGCAACGCCGGTGACCTTGGCGGCACCTGGCATTGGCTGGCAGGGGTTTTGGGAGGGGAGGAGAAGGAAATGGGCCGGCTAGTGGAAGAGGCTCCGCAAGATTCCTCTGTAGCCTTGGCTTTCCTCAGCCCCCTGGTCATGGACATGACCAAGCTTGGGATGAGGTGGGGAGGCTTCCTTTTTCCCCTACCCCCGGAGGTCACCGAAGTGGACAGGGCAAGCTTGCTACGAGCCGCTCTGGAAAGTTTCTGCTTCACCATCAAAGCCAACCTGCTTCAGCTTGAGGAGGCCTCGGGGGTTAAGCCAGCCCGGATAGGGCTGGCTGGAGGGCTGGCCCAAAATCAGGTTTTTGCCCGAACCCTGCCCCAGGTGCTTGGCCAGCCGGTCTTCCTGTCTCAGCTTAAGGAAACCTCAGCCCTCGGAGCAGCAATCTGCGGGGCTGCTGGCTCAGGCAGATTTGCGAGTCTGGAAGAAGCGCAGGAGGCCATGAAGCCCAAACTTGAACTCCTTGAGCCCGAGCCTTCAGCCTCACTGGAATATGCTAGCGCATTCGAAAAGTGGAGCCGTCTGGCCGAGGTGTTTGAAGAAGAGCTGACCAAGGACTAAAAGTCAACCCCAAAATCCGGAAGATTTTGTGGGGTATTGCCAAAATGGCCTGGGAAAAGGGAAAGGGGGTAGTGCGGCGGACAGCCCAGCGCATGCTGGAAAAGGGGTTAGTGGTGGGAACCTCAGGCAATGTAAGCCTGCGTCTCCCGCCGGAGGGCGGGAGGGAACTCTTGGCCATCACTCCCAACCGCCGCTATTATGAGGATCTTAAGGTATCGGATATCCAGGTGATCGATTTCGAGGCCGAGCCAGTAGAAGGGGAACTGGCCCCTTCGATAGAGACCATGCTTCATATCGGCATTTACCGCGCCAGGAAGGATGTGGGGGCAGTAATTCACACCCACTCCCTCTTCGCCTCCGTCCTAGCCGTTGCCGGGCTCGGAATTCCCCCGATTCTGGACGAACAGATAATCTCCCTTGGCGGAGAGGTAAAGGTGGCCAGGTATGCTCCGCCGGGCTCGGAGGAATTAGTTCAAAATGCGCTCGAGGCCCTGGAGGAGAGAAACGCTGTGCTCTTGGCCAACCATGGGGTGGTGGGGGTGGGTCGGGATATGCGTGAGGCTCTCACCGTCTGTGAAGTCGTCGAGCGCATGGCTCAGGTCTATCTCCTCGGCCGCCTTCTTGGCCGAATAAATCCTTTGCCCTCTGATGTGGTAGAGGGAGAAAAAGCTATCTTCAAGCTCCTTCACACAGTGGATAAGGAGGGGCTTTGAAAATTAACCAGAATGCACGGGTCGCTGAGGTACCTGTCCAGATGGAGGGGACAAAGGACGTAACCATGAAAATCCTCCTCGGTCCAGAGGATGGCTCGAACAATATCATCATGCGTTATTTCAAGATTCTCCCTGGAGGGCACACCACAAGACACTCCCACGCTCATGAACACCTGGTTAAGATTGAGAAAGGAAGAGGGGTTGCGATTGATGAACAGGGGAACCAGCACGAGCTTAGGGTGGGACAGAGTGTCTTCGTAGAGTCCAACAGAGAGCATCAATTCCTGAACCCTTTCTCCGAGCCGTTTGAATTTATTTGCATCATACCAAATCCCGAAAGGACCCTCCCATAAAATGTCCTCAGCTACACGGCGCCTTGTAATCTAAAAAACTGGCGAATATAATTCTAACTGTGCCGGCAGAGTCCTCCAATGCCTGCCCGAATAGGCTACTCAAGTCAAGCCTGTAGACGCCCTACTTTTCCATGGTAACCATCGTGGGAGGTAAACTTCAATGCTGAGGAAGGTTAGATTAAAAGAGGCTATAGGGATGGTTCTGGCCCATGACGTGACCAAGGTCATCCCTGGTCAGTTCAAAGGTCCTGGTTTCAAAAGAGGCCATGTAATAAGCGAGGAGGATATCCCTGAGTTGCTCAAACTGGGCAAGGAACATGTCTACGTTCTGGAGCTGGGGGAGGGGGAAATTCATGAAGAGGAAGCTGCCTGGCGGATAAGCCGGGCCATAGCCGGCCAGGGGGTGGGGTTTACCAAGCCCAGCGAGGGGAGAATAAACCTAGAGGCAAAATCCTCTGGCTTGCTAAAGATAAACAAACACTTGCTGAAGGAAATCAATTCCCTCGGGGAGGTCATAATATCCACGTTGCATAATAATACCCTATGCCGAGCGGGGATGATGGTGGCTGGGACAAGGATCATTCCTCTATACATCGGAGAAGCTGTGCTGAAGCGAATTGAGCAAATTTGCCGGAAGGAAGGCAAAGTAGTGGAGGTCATCCCCTTCAAGAAAAAGAGAGTGGGGGTGATCATCACCGGCAACGAAGTTTTTAAAGGCAGGATCGAAGACAAGTTCGGCGAGGTCATTCAGCGAAAGGTTGAAGCGCTGGGCTCAGTGCTGGACCACAAGGTCATAGTTCCCGACGATGCTGACATGATCGCGCAAGCCATAAAGGGATTGATTTCCAAGGGAACAGAGGTGGTGATCGCCTGCGGCGGGCTATCAATAGACCCGGATGACGTCACCGTTGAAGGGGTCGGCAGGTCCGGCGCCCGGATAATTTCCTACGGTGCCCCCGTCCTTCCGGGAGCCATGTTCCTGTACGCCCTATACAAAGGGGTCCCTATATTGGGGGCACCCGCTTGCGTGATTTACAGTCCAGCGACCATTCTAGACCTCATCCTGCCCCGGGTTCTAGCCGAGGAGAAGATTTCTAGAGAGGACATCATCGAACTGGGGCACGGTGGGCTATGCCTCGGCTGCCAGAGATGCTCCTTCCCCATCTGCCCCTTTGGAAAGTAACTCCGACACCATAACCAACAGCTTCTTAAAAGATTGTTGAAAGCTGTCGCTATATCATTCATAATATAGCTAATGAAGACGGCCAAAACCGAGCTGCCAAAGTTTAAAGTCAAGAAGCCGCGGCGCTTTTCCCGCCATCCGAAGCCAGGTTTTGCGGTGGCGGGCAAGATATGGCTGGAAAAGGACGGTGAGCTTTACCTGGGGTGGGGTCGGGCGATATTGTTGGAGCGGATTGACCAGCATGGCTCGATAGCTGCTGCGGCTCGATCCATGAAGCTGGCCTACCGGAATGCCTGGCTCTGGGCAGAGGCGATGAATC
>CAZJSO010000021.1:9602-16862 GCA_964548795.1 uncultured Dehalococcoidia bacterium
CCCTTGGTTGAGAAAATCAGCGGTGGAAGTGGGGGAGGTGGTGCTAGGCTTACTGAGGCAGGTCGGGAAGCCTTGGAGCAGTACAAGGCGCTGCGAGCGAAGTTTCAGGAATTCCTGCAGCAAGTGCAACCTTGAGATGATTTTTTTGGCCTTCGCTGTATCGATAGTGATATAGCGTCCGCGGATAGGAAAAGAGGGAGTTAATGGTGAGAAGCAAGATGCTCGTTCTACTTCCACTGGCTGGGCTACTAATCCTCACCTCCTTGGGAGGGTGTGCCAAAGGGGAGGAAAAGCCCATTGGTATGGCGGTGGAGTATATGGATCATGCCGCCTGCGCTTATGTGGCTCGGGATAAGGGTTGGTTTAAGGAAGAAGGGCTCAGCTTATCTTCTTATGAAAGCTATGTCACCGGTATGGCTTTGGCTTCCGCTCTATCCCGGGGAGACATTCAAGTGGCCTATATTTGCCTAATACCCGCTATAAACGCTTACGCCAATGGCAAGGTTCCTTTAAAGATCGTTGCCGGGACACATAAATATGGTTATGGGCTGGTGGTCAATCCCGCCAAGGTAAGGTCCGTCAAAGACTTGGAGAGGTCTGGCATTCGCCTCGGGTGCTGCCGTGAAGGTAGCCCTGTGGATGTGCTTTTGCATAAGACCATGGGCAAATATGGTCTCGACCCGGGCAGGATACTAAATAAAGTTCAGCGGATAAATCCACCAAACCAAGTCCTAGCCATCAAGATGGGACAACTTGAGGCCGCTTTCCTTCCCGAGCAATGGGCCACTATGGTAGAGAGCTTTGGCTTCAAAATGCTGCTCACCGCCAAAGACCTTTGGCCCAATATGCAGGGCAGCGTCTTGGTTGTTAAGGAGGAACTTTTAAGAGAGCATCCTAAGAGGGTAGAGAAGCTAGTTAAAGTAACACAAAAGGCGACTGACTGGGTTAACCAGCACCCAAATGAGGCGGCGGATGTCTTGGCCCGGCAATTTTCGGCCACGGGGAAGAAAATCTTCCCCCTAAAGGCAGCCAAGGTAGCTACAAAGCTGGAGAATAGCCCTCAAATATTCTTGCGCTCTATGGGCCGGCTGAAGTATACCACTACAATTGACCCAGATATGGTTCAACAGGAGATAGATTATTTGGCGGAGCTGGGCTACATTAAGAAGAGCTTTAGGGCGGAAGATATCCTGGATCTGAGGTTCCTTAGGTGAGAATGTTAAAGAGAATGTGGCCGGGGTGGGGGATAGTGCCGGTCGTCATATTCCTGGCCATGTGGGAGGCGATGGCTCGCCTGAGTCTGATCCCGGGTCATTTCTTCTTTCCTCCGTTCTCCGTGGTAATGCAGGAATTCTACCACCTGATGACTAACGGAGTATTAGCAAACAATCTCCTGAGCAGCCTGATTCGAGTGCTAATCGGCTTCGGCACTGGCTCGCTCGCTGGGCTAGTCATCGGCACCATCATGGGTTGGAGGGAAATTCTAAATAAGGCCTTCAGCCCTATAATCAGCCTCCTTTACCCCATCCCCGCCCTAGGCTGGTTACCACTCCTGATGCTCTGGATCGGGATAAACGAGGCTCTGCCAATCACCATAATCTTTATCTGCTCCTTTTTCCCCATATGCTACAACACCGCTACCGGCATCAGAAGTGTGGATAAAGCCTTCGTTCAAGCGGCCAGGACGCTTGGAGCTTCAGACCTGCGAATTCTAATCACCATCGCTTTCCCCCTGGCTTTGCCAACCATATTTACCGGACTTAGACTGGAGGCTGGCATGGCCTGGAGAGTAATTATAGCTGCGGAGATGGTGGCCATCCCCACCGGAATTGGAGCCCTGCTCATGAGGGCGGAGAGCCTCATCCGGGTGGATATAATTATAGTCTGCCTGATGATCCTGTCCTTAATGACCTTCTCCTTCGAAAGGATTTTCACCTATCTAGAAGGTAGGGTCACTCGCCAATGGAGCTAGCATGCCAGCCATTGAGATTCGAGATGTTCACAATTACGCCTGCCACGGGGTAAACCTCAAAATTCTCCCGGGCGAGCTGCTCGTGCTCTTGGGGCCGAACGGGGCAGGAAAGACCACCTTGCTTAACATCATCGCTGGCCTGACCAAATATAAGGGCTCAGTTTGGTTCGACGGCGTCTCTGTGGATAGGCTTCCTCCCCAAAGAAGAGGGGTGGGTTACCTGTTCCAAGACCTAGTGCTATTTCCCCATCTGGACGTGAGCTTAAACATAGCCTATAGTCTGAAGGCACGGGGATGGACCAGGGAGAGGATAAGAGCTCGAGTAAAGGAGTTGCTGAGGCTGATGAGAATAGGGCACCTGGCCTCTCGCTACCCTCGACACCTTAGCGGCGGGGAAAAACAACGGGTGGCTCTGGCCCGTGCTCTGGCCTCGTCCCCCAGAATTCTGCTCTTGGATGAGCCCTTAAGCAGCCTGGACTTGCAGACCTCTAAATATCTGAGGGCTGAGTTGAGGCAAATTCAGCGCAAGCTGCGAATCACTACCATCTATGTGACCCATGAGCTGGCAGAGGCGGAAGAGGTGGCCGATAGGGTCGCCATCATCTACCAAGGGCAGATTGAACAGGTGGGGAAACCAGAGGATGTCTTCTTCTACCCCGCAAGCGAAAAGGTGGCTGACCTGATCGGGGCACCTAACATCCTGGAATGTGATCAAACCCGTAACCTTGGCCAGGGGCTGGTGGAGGTAAACTGCGGTGGATTACCCATCATCGTTCCCTACGAGGGCAACTCAATCCGACGAATTGCCTTACTTCCTCGGGACATATACCTCTCCCCAGTGAAGCCACCTGGCCCGGAAGTTAACCGATTCAGAGGCGTCATCTCCGAGATAAAAGCTTCCTCAGAATCGGTCAGGCTAATGGTTGAGGTGAAAGGTAGCCAGCTTACGGCGGAGATGCCCCGCTACATCTTTGAAAGTCTGGCCCTGCAGGAGGGTCAGGAAGTCTTCCTCATACTCAAGCTAAGGAGAATAAAAGTCTACCAGAATAAGCCGGCGAGTGGCACTACCATGTGCTAAAATCCAAGGTGGCCAGAGCCCAATGTTCAAAGTTCTACGCCAAGATTTAGCTCGAATCATCCAGCAACATGATCTCGGCCCGGAGGAGATTAGCATTCGGGCCTTTCCACTCTCCCCGGAGGAGGCCATCGGTAACCCGGAAGAGAGGGACTACCCTCTGATCAAAGGGAGGGAAAGGCTAATGCAGGCGGAGTTCAAGGGCTCCAAGGGGCAAGCCTACACCGATATGTACGGTGATTTTAGCGGGAAGCTCGCCGAAGTGCTGGAGATGGACTTGAGGAACAACTTCCGCCGGGCAATATTCATCTCCACCCTTAATGCGGTGCTGAGGTATCTCAAAATGGCGGATAAGACGGTACATTGCCGGAACGAAGAACCTCGAAAATGTGCCCAAGAGTTGGTAAGATATGTAGAGGAACGATACGGTAAACCTAAAATAGCCTTCATAGGCTTTCAGCCTCGGATGGTGGAGGCATTGTCAAAGGAGTTTGAGCTGAGGGTAACGGATCTGGACGAAGGTAACATCGGCCAAGAAAAATTTGGGGTGAAAATACATGGGCCAGAGGAAACTGGAGCGATCCTGCAGTGGTGTGACATAGCCCTAGTAACTGGTACAACCGTAGTGAACAATACCATTGGGCAGTTCAGAATTTCCAAGCCAGTGCTTTACTATGGCGTGACCATATCCGGAGTGGCCAGGTTGCTCAAACTGAATCACTTTTGCTATTGTGGGCATTAGAAAGCCAAGATAGGCCCTAGCTTCGGAGGTTTGAAGTGAACATCCTGGATGACCTAATTTCCAGCCTAAAGGAAGACAGCGCGGTACACGAGGTATACGTGGGCGTGTTCTGGACAGCGGTAGTAAGTAAGAATTGTGGCCTGGCCTCCACTCTCCACGAAGGGCATCCGTTTCATAAGGTAGTGAGAGACCCCGGAAAGCTAAGAAGTAAGTCAGCTCTAGAACTGGCGGAATATGCCAAATCGGATAGACTCTTAGAGGCTTCCATCGGGATGGCAGCCATCAATTCACTAATAGACATCGATGAGTCCAGATGCAGCGAAAAAAATGCCTTCGATGTCCTGGCCGAGAAGGGAAGGAATAAAAACATCGCCATAGTAGGCCACTTTCCAGGGACACCAAGGCTCCAGAAAATTGCCCGCAAACTTTGGGTCATAGAACAGAGGCCACGGGAGGGGGAATTACCTGCCGAAACGGCGGAGGAGATCCTCCCCCAGGCTGACGTGGTTGGCCTCACGGGAACGGCCTTCACCAATCATACCATAGAGAAGCTATTAGAGCTAAGTAAAGGTAAATTTGTCGTACTGGTGGGGCCTACCAGCCCACTGTCACCGGTTCTGTTCGATTACGGCATAGACGTTATTGGTGGAACAAAGGTGGTTGATGCCCAAAAAGCAATTCGCTTCATCACTGAAGGCGCTATCCATAGGCAGACGCAAGGAATAAAACACTTGAACATGTTTAAGGAGAGGCCTAGCTGATGGATTTTGAACTCCCTGAGGAATACAAAGCCTTACAGAAGACAGTGCGGGAATTTGCTAGAAAGGAAATCGCTCCCTCAGTCACTGCTGACGAAAGGGCTCGCCGATTCCCCCGGGAGATCGTCACCAAGATGGGAGAGCTAGGTTTTTTCGGCTGTCCTATACCTGAGGAGTACGGGGGCAACAATATGGGGTTTATGGCGCATGTTATCACCTGCGAAGAAATAGCCCGGGTGAGTTGCTCTCTGGGGGTCTCTTTCAACACACAGACCATGGGCACCTCAAGAACTATCCTTGAATTTGGGGCCGTAGAGCAAAAGAGGAAATATATACCCAAGCTTGTCAGCGCTGAATGGCTTGGGTGTTTTGCCATCACTGAGCCCGAGGCCGGAAGTGATGTCGCTGCCATGAGGACTACTGCTGCTAAAGAGGCCGACCATTATCTCATAAAGGGAACTAAGACTTGGATCAGCTTTGCCCAGGTCGCCGATGTAGGGATCATTTTTGCTTACACTGAGCCCAAACTGAAGCATCAAGGGATGTCCGCCTTTATTCTCAATATGCATGCGCCGGGGGTCTCCTGCTCTCCAGATCAAGAAAAGCTAGGCTGGCGTGCTGCTCCCACTGCAGAAATCTACCTCGATGGGGTTAGAGTGCCGACCAAAAATTTGCTCGGTCAGCCAGGACAAGGTTTTAGGATTATGATGAGATGCTTGGATAACATCCGCTTGACCGCCGCGGCCCGTGCTGTAGGCAACTGTCAGGCCATCATCGATGAGAGCCTCAAATATGCTACCCAGCGGGTTCAGTTCGGGCAACAGATCGGTCGCTTCCAGATGATCCAAGAGTCAATTGCTAGGATGGTGGTGGAGACTGAGGCGGCCAGGTTGCTTACCTATCGCTGTGCGGCTCAAAAGGATAAGGGAATTTTAAACAACACCCGGGAGACCTCCATGGCCAAGTATTTTGCCTCTGAAGTGGTCTCCAGAATGGCTGACGAAGCTTTCAAAATCATGGGTGCCTATGGGTGTTCAGGTCAGTACCCGGTGGGGAGGTTGCTGCGTGATGCCAAGCTACATCAGGTTCTCGATGGGTCAACCAACATTCATAAGCTAATCATCAGCACTGATGCCTTAGGTTATAGAAAGGCCAATCGCTAAACATCCAATCCTTCTCTAGGATATCTAATAGCTTCAGAAAGGTCTCTTTAACGGCTGAGAGAGGAATTTTCCTCCTTGCCAGGCCAAGCGCTCAAGCACATTGCAACTAAGCCTTACCTTGAATATTCTTGGCTCGTTTTAAATTTTGGTCAGCGAATAGAATCAAGCCAAGATATTCCGCTAAAACATGAACGATAGAAAATGGCTTTGCCGGGGAGTAGTCGGCTTGGGCTTCCTGGTAACGGTTGTCCTTGCCTTCGCTTTCACCTACCACTTGCGCGAACCTGATTCGTGGGCCTACTACTACGCCATTCAAAACTTTTCCCGGGGACGGTTTGTGGTCAGCGATCAAATACATCAGCAGCAGGTGAGGGAGGCAGAGAGGCAACACGGGAAGCTGATCCAGTACGTGCGACTGAAGGATGGCAAATGGGCCCTGGAGAAAGCACCAGGCTACGTCTTCTTCGTTGTCCCCTTTGAGAAACTGGGAATTCCTCGAGCGGCCAATGTGGTGCTGGGGGCCGGGGCCATTTTGGTGACCTACCTCTTCCTGAAGCAGCTACGGGATGAGAAAACAGCCTGTCTGGGCTCCCTGCTGCTACTTTTCACTCCGGTCAACCTCATCATGTTCCAGCGGAGCTATATGGCCATGTTTGGGGCCACCGCCTTTCTGGTGATGGGAGGGGGGCTTTATCTCTACTACATATTGAAGGAGGGGAGGGCAGGCCTCTGGATGCTTTTCCTGGCCGGGCTTTTCTTAGGCTGGTCGATAGCCGCTCGCTACACCAACTTGACCGTGGTCGCGGTTTTTGCCCTGCATTTCCTGAGCACACGGGTTCTTAAAGCCCTGCAAGGGGAGCGAACGAACACGGCCAAGGAGGTCCTCTCTCTAGGACTGGGGGCCCTTCTCCCCCTAGCCGGATTACTGGCCTACCAGGCGTCTGTTTTTGGTTCACCTTTCGACTACGGGTATAAGTACAGCCATTTTCCCATAAGGTTCGCCTTTCAGTACCTAGGAGAGGTGGGGCCGGGTGGGGAGTCTATAGCCCTCCGCATCATCCGGGGCAATCTGAACAATATGCCCGTGCCGTTGTTTCTGGGCTTTCCCCTTCTTGTCCTGGCAATCCCGGGCCTGGGCCTAATCCTGTGGCAGAAATTGCGCCGTAGGTCAGCTGACCCCTGGCCAGAGCTATCCTGGCCTCTACTTCTGCTGCTCCTTAGCTGGTTCCTCGGCGTGTTCGGCCTCTACTTCCTCTACGAGTGGACCAGCCCCCCACCCATGGGGCAGCGTCCCTTCATCGTGGTGGACCGCTTTTATCTTCCAGGGCTCTTTCCCCTAGTCGTAGTGTCCTCTCTGCTCTTAACACGATGGCCCCGCAAGCTCAGCTTATCTCTACTGCTGTCGTTTCTTCTAATGGGTTTGCTGCTTTATTCTCAAACCGCCTATGGCGGATTTGGGCCCCGGCCAATACAACGTGTCGGCCCTCCCCCCCGAACAATACGCCCACAGATGCAGCCCCCGCAGCTCCACCCTCCACCCTCTGTACCGA
>CAZJSO010000022.1:0-13362 GCA_964548795.1 uncultured Dehalococcoidia bacterium
CCGGTGAGGTGCTGGCTGATCTGACTGAGGAGGGGATGAGGGTGTTAGTGGCTAAAGGGGGGAGGGGTGGCTGGGGAAATGCTCACTTTGCCAGCTCCACCAATCGTGCTCCCCGAATTGCTCGCAAGGGGGGGCTTGGTGAGGAGAGGTGGCTGTTGCTGGACCTTAAGCTCATCGCCGATGTGGGACTGGTCGGTAAGACCAACGTGGGTAAGTCCACCCTCCTATCTCGGGTCTCCGCTGCCCGACCCAAGATCGCCGCTTACCCCTTCACCACCACTGAGCCGGTGCTCGGGGTGGTGGAGCTGGGCTACCACTCTTTTGTTCTAGCTGATATCCCGGGACTCATTGCGGGAGCACATGCAGGGCGAGGATTAGGGCATGAGTTCTTGCGTCATATCGAGCGCACCCGGGTAGTCATTCACCTCCTTGACGGCAATACCTCTGATCCCCTCTCCGACTTGGAGGAGATAAACAAGGAACTCTGGCTCTTCAACCCTGCCCTGAGGAATAAGCCCCAGATTGTGGTGGTGAACAAGATTGACCTCCCTCGGGTTCGGGAGCGCATTCCTCTGCTTAAGAAGAGCCTTGGCCGAATAGAGGGACTGCTGTTCTTCATCTCGGCGATCACTGGGGAGGGGATTCCGGAGCTTTTGGTCCGGACCTCGGAGCTGCTAGCCGAAGTCCGGGACAGGCCACAGCCTGGCCCGACGAACAGGCCAGCCGAGGGGTTCAAAGTATTCCGCCCTCGGCCAATTTAGGCGGAGGACTTAGACCGTGGGAGCACTGTCCTGGCGCGGCGTTGCGCCGGGCAAAGATTTGCCAAGGCTGAGGCGAGACAATTTGCGAATAGGCATCTTAGGCGGCACCTTTGACCCCATTCATCTAGGGCACCTTATCGTGGCCGAAGAGGTCAGAATTAAGCTTGAGCTCCCGAAGATACTCTTCATCCCGGCAGGGAACCCCTGGCTGAGGAGGGGGCCAGTCACCCCAGCTAAGCATCGCCTGGAGATGGTCCGGTTGGCCATCAAGCCGAATCCTTTCTTTGAGCTTTCCAATCTGGAGGTGGAACGGCCAGGTCCTTCTTATACGGTGGATACCCTCCTTACCTTAAGGGAAAAATTCGGTCAGGAAAGCGAATTTTATTTCATCATTGGACCTGACGCCCTGGCCGAGCTGCCGAAGTGGAAGTCCCCGGAGAAACTCATCAGGCTTTGCTGGCTGGTGGCAGTAAGACGGCCAGGGGCACCCGAAGTAAAACTAAGTGAGCTGGAGGAAGCTATACCAGGCCTTTCCTCTCGTCTCGTCTTGGTGGATGAACCCCGGATTGGGATAAGCTCGACGGACATCAGAGAACGGGTGGCTGAGGGTTTCTCTATCCGCTACTTGGTGCCTGATGAGGTGCAGACCTACATTTACCGACATAGGCTCTACCTCAAGGGGGAAGTTTGAAGGAAGAGGAGAGGTTGCTAAGACTTGTGCTGGAGAAGTCCCTTAAACGCGGCGATTTCATCCTTTCCTCCGGCCTTAAGACGAGCTATTACTTCGATGGCCGGCTGACGACCCTGTGGCCTGAGGGCGCATATCTTGTGGGGAGAAGGGTCTTCGAGCTGGCAGCACAGGCTGGAGCTCAGGCCATCGGCGGTCCCACCCTGGGAGCCGACCCCATCGTGGCCGCAGTGGCGCTCGTGAGCTGGCTGCAGGGTCACCCGCTGCCCGCCTTTATCGTGAGGCGGGAGCCGAAGAAACATGGGATGCAGAGGTACATTGAAGGCCACCTTCCATCTGGAGGAAAGGTGGCCGTTGTTGATGATGTCATTACCACTGGCGGTGCTATTCTGCGAGCCGTTGAGGCGGTCGAGGGTGAGGGATGCCAGGTGGTTCGGGTGATAGTCTTGCTGGACCGACAGCAAGGTGGCTCGGATGAACTCCGCCGTCGCGGCTATGACTTTACCCCTTTGTTCATTGCCGATCCTGCTGGCCAGATAACGCCCGGCAAGTAAGCTTCTCCGAGCGGTTAACGAGGTGTTCGCTGCAAGGCCTCAGTTTGTGGTGGCCAGGATGATAGAGCTGAGGAAGGTTACTAAGATTTACCGGGCAGGTGGGGAGAGGGTCTATGGAGTAAGGGACATCTCGCTCACGGTCCCTAAGGAAGAGTTCGTGGTCATAGTGGGTCCCTCGGGGTGCGGCAAGAGCACCCTATTGAATCTGATCGGCGGCATAGACACGCCAACCGAGGGAAAGATAATCGTGGACGGCGAGGTCATCTCAGACTTAAGCGATAGGGCACTCACCAATTTTAGAAGATATAAAGTTGGCTTCGTCTTCCAGTTCTTTAACCTCATCTCCAGCCTTACCGCCCTAGAAAACGTTGAACTCTCCCTCCAGCTTAGGGGCATAAAAGGGAACCGGGCAAGAGAGGAAGCTATCCAGTATCTTGACTTGGTGGGTGTCTCAGAGCTTGGGGATCGTTTTCCCTCGGAACTCTCTGGAGGTGAGCAGCAGAGGGTGGCCATAGCCTTGGGCCTTATTTTATCCATTCCGTTGGGGTTTTGGCTGTTATCCTTCATAATGAATTATTTTGCCGTTAGCACACTTGGGATTCCGAGCCAGTTTATTACCTATAAGTTAGATCTAGCTTATGTGGGTTATGCTGCCATATTCGCCGTTATCTTTTCCATAGTTGGTGCCTTCTTCCCTTCGTATCGGGCGGCTTCTTTCACGCCGGCAGAGGCAATGAGGCCATATATAGCCTCTAGAAGGGGGACAAGGGTGATGAGCCAATCCCCTCTCTCGCCCACGAAAAGGCTTATCTTCCGGGATATTTTCGGTCACCGGGCGAGAAGTCTGAGCACCATTGCGGCGATTGCCTTGGTCTTATCTCTGGGGCTGGCGTTTGCGCTATCAATGAGCAGCTTTAAGGAAGGGATCAAGCAGAGATTTGACAAGAATGAGTTGTGGGATATTAGAGTTAGCTTCACCGCTCCACAGAGCAGTTCAACTTTGAATACTTGGATCGAATTCACGGCGTCGAGGGCGTCGAGCCACGTAATGGGTATGGTGCCGAGATATCCTATAAGGGCAAGGACGTGGTCATACAGCTAAACGAATTGAGCAAGAACACCAGAATGCATCCTTTCCCCTCGCCGAAGGAAAGCTCGGTTCGGAGGGCGTAATCGTTTCTGGCGATGTGGCGCATAGGCTGGGTGCCCGAGTTGGTGATGGGGTTACCCTATCCACCCCGTTCGGAATGTTTGAAACGAGAATCTCTGGCGTACTTCAGGAGTTTGGTTCCTCTGAGGGATACCTCCTGAGGGACTTTGTCCATTCTACCGACGCCCTGCTCAGAGTGAGAGGTGGAGAGGTAAAGCGAGTAGAGAGTTCACTTTAAAACTTGCCCTTTGTCAAAACCTGGGTGAGAAAGGGAGAATTGCGGAAAGTGGTAATCCTCCGCTTTGTGCTGGTGATTGGGGTCTCCCTGCTGACCGCGTCGCTGGTCATAAGATTCATCCTGAAGCGGAACGTCGCTGAAAGGCTAAGGCGGGCATTCGAAGCCATGTAATTCGCTTCTAGCATGATGTTCAGCCAGGAAAAAATAGCTGCGGGGGTGTAAAATGAAATTAACCTGCAGGGACAGCCTGTTGAAGCGAGTTAAGTAGGCCCTTGCCTGAAAGCAACTAGCTACCAACTACCGAACTGCCTGTGCATTCGGGGAGAAGCCAAGATCGGAGAGGAGGTTTAGAATGAAGGCTCGCAAATCTTGGCGAGAGAAGCTGGAGAAGGGCCCAGAGGCGAGGATCGTTGACATTCCTCCAAAGATGGAGAAGAGGCTGGGAAGGGGGAAGATGCTCATCCCTCGGCCTCTCGATGTAGACGCTCTGGTTCGTAAGGTCAGAGAGGGAAAGCTGGTGACTCAAGCTCAGATCAGGGCGAGGCTGGCCAGGGATTTCAAGGTTGACTGCACGTGTCCGATAACCACAGGAATATTTCTGCGAATTCTGGCCGAGGCAGCTGAGGAGGACCTGGAGCGGGGAAGGAAAGAAATAGCTCCCTACTGGCGGGTGATTCGGAATGATGGCGGTCTGAATCCTAAATTTCCCGGAGGAGTGGAAGCGCAGGCTGCTCGCTTGAGGGAAGAGGGGCACGAGGTTCAATTGCTTGGCAAGTCGGGTCGAGTGATTAATTTCCAGGAATCTCTGCAGGAATTGTGAGGGCTTACGGAGAATAGGCGGAGAGTCGCTGAATCACTCTTTTAGGAGGTGGAGATGACTTTGGGCGAAATAGTCAGGAGGAATGCCAGAAGGTATCCTGAGAAGACTGCGCTGGTGTCTGAAAGGCTGAGGTTTAGTTTTGCAGAGTTTAATCGCCGAGTAAACAGCATAGCTAATGCCCTAATTGCCTTAGGAATGCAAAAGGGTGACAGAGTAGCCATACTCTTGGACAATTGCCATCAGTTTGTGGAGCTGTACTTTGCCATACCAAAAGCGGGAGGCATTGCCGTTCCCATCAACCTGGCCCTGAGCGAAGACGAGATGGCCTACATTGTGAACAATGCCGAAGCGAAGTTGTTAGCCTTCGGGGAAAGATTTGCTTCACTGGCTGATTCGCTGCGCAAAAGGCTTGATTCGGTGAAGGGATTTGTGGCAGTGGGGAATTCCTCTCAGGATATCCCGAGTTATGAGCAGTTAATAGCCCGGTATCCGCCGAGCGAACCAGAGGTGCGGGTGGAGGAGGGGGATACGGCCTACCTCTTATATACCAGCGGGACTACTGGATTACCTAAAGGCATCATGGTAAGCCATCGAGGGATGATAGAAAGCGGCTTGGACTATCTCCTTGGCTATCGCTTAAGGCCCAGCGATATCGGGCTGGTGAGCGTGCCTTTATTCTGGGGTGCTGGCCTATTTGTTGTCCTGGTGCCCGACTTTTACTTTGGTTGTACTGCTGTGCTTGCCAGTGACTTCGCCCCAGAGTCCATCCTGGCCCTCATCCAGAGAGAAAGAGTAACGACTGGTTTTATGGTGCCCTCCCTGATTACCGGGCTCCTCGAGTGCCCTCAGCTTAGCAATTATGACACCAGCAGCCTGCGTCATATCTGGTTTGGGGGTGCACCTATGGCAGCAGAAACGCTCAAACGGGCGACTAGGATCTTTGGCAATGTCTTCTTCCAGCTCTATGGTCTGGTCGAGATCACGCCCATAGCTTACATTCCCCCAGAGGAACAAGTGATTGAGGGGCCAGCGGAGAAGGTGAAGAGGCTGGCTTCCTGCGGCAGGGAATCATGCAACGTGGAGGTCAAGATCGTCGACGAGGAGGACAGAGAGGTGGCTCGTGGTCAGGTAGGTGAAGTCATAGCCCGAGGAGATAACGTTATGAAGGGTTACTGGGGGATGCCCCAAGCGACTGAAGAAACGCTGAAGGGTGGCTATGTACATACCGGTGACCTGGCGATGATGGATGAAGAGGGCTATATCTACCTTGTAGGCAGGAAGAAGGACTTAATCATGAGCGGTGGCAAAGCCATCTATCCGGTCGAAGTAGAAGAGGTGCTCTACCAACACCCTGCTGTGGTGGAAGCAGCGGTAATTGGGGTGCCTGACGCCCGGTTGGGAGAGTCGGTTAAAGCTATTGTTGTAGTTAGAGAGGGTGATAGCATAACCGAGGATGATCTCTTGGAGTTTTGCCGGCAGCGGCTGCCGGAGCAGGCTCGACCGAGGTCGGTGATCTTCGTTGACAAGCTACCACGTAATCCATCCGGTAAGATATTGAAGCGGGTCCTGAGGGAAAAATTCCAGTCCTGAGGAGAACAGGTAGGTAGTTAGTAACTCTGTTTAAGCAGGTAGGGAGGCTTTTGTATGCAGTGTAAGGACAGAATAGGAGTCCTGCAAGAGAAGGTAAGAAATCAGGGCTTGAGCGGCGCAAGGCAAGGGGGCTCAAGGTCGAGGGCTCTTTTCTAAGCCTTGGCAACGGAATGAAGGCAAACTTTGTTGGTCATGGGATCGGGCTAGGAAAGAAGCAAGAGGATTAGTCTAAACATCCAGGTTCCTCACCTGGCGGGCATGGGCCTGGATGAAGGCTTTACGTGGGGGGACTGCCTCACCCATGAGCATCTCCACTACTTGGTCCGCTTTCATGGCATCCTCGATGCTGACCTGGAGCATGATGCGGCTTTGGGGATTCATGGTGGTTTCCCAGAGCTGCTGTGGATTCATCTCACCTAGGCCCTTATACCTCTGGATTTCCACGTTCTTATTTCCCATTTGGCTTAGTAGTTCATCCTTCTGCTCGTCTGAATAGGCGTATCGTTGTTCCTTGCTTTTCTTCAGGCGATAGAGCGGCGGCTGAGCGATATAAAGGTGACCTCTCTCGATTAGTTCTGGCATATAGCGGAAGAAGAAGGTAAGGAGCAGGGTCCGAATGTGAGAGCCATCAACATCGGCATCAGTCATGATGATAATACGCTGGTAGCGGAGCCTGGAGGGATCAAACTGGGAGCCGGTCCCAGTACCTAGGGCGGTGATGAGTGTCCGAATTTCGTCGTGGGACAGCATTTTTTCCGGCCGAGCCTTTTCTACATTAAGTATCTTTCCCTTAAGTGGTAGAATTGCCTGGAAGCTACGGTCTCTTCCCTGCTTGGCTGAGCCTCCAGCCGACTCACCTTCCACGATGTAAAGTTCACGGAGGGCCGGGTCCTTCTCCGAGCAGTCAGCTAGCTTGCCAGGGAGGCTGCCCTCGGCCGAGCTGCGCTTGGTGACGAGATCACGGGCTTTTCTAGCTGCTTCCCGGGCACGAGCGGTGGTAAGGCACTTCTCTAGAATGCGCTTCGCCTCCTGAGGATGCTCCTCAAGCCAGTCACGCAGTTGCTCAACCACTACTCCTTCCACCAGGTTCTTCAATTCCGGGTTGCCCAGTCTGGTCTTGGTCTGCCCCTCGAACTGCGGCTCGACCAGCTTAACATTTAACACTGCGGTGAGCCCCTCACGAACGTCATCGCCCGTGAGGTTAGAGTCGTTTCCTTTGAGGAGTTTATGCTCTCGGGCATAATCATTGAGTGCGCGGGTTAGAGCGGCTCGGAAGCCGGTGAGATGAGTCCCCCCGTCAATGGTATTGATACAATTGGCAAAGGCATAGGTTGACTCGGAGAAGCCTTCATTATACTGCAATGCGGCTTCGACCGAGGTGCTGTTAACCATCTTAGCGATGTAGATCGGCTGCTGGTGAAGCACACTGCGCTTGCGGTTGAGCTGCCTGACGAAACTGATAATTCCGCCTTCAAAGTAAAAATTGGCCTCTCGATCCTGTCGCTCGTCCCGGAAATGGATCCAGACACCTCGGTTAAGGTAGGCGAGCTCGCGGAATCTCTGGGCCAAGATGTCGAAGTCGTAGCTCAATCGAGAGAAGATTTCTTTATCCGGGAGAAAGCTGATGGTAGTACCTGTGCCCTTGGCCTCGCCGACCTCGGTCACACCGTTCACTGGGATGCCTTGGGAAAACTCCTGATAGTAGAGTTTGCCGTCTCTTCTTACCTCCGCTTTGAACCACGAGGAGAGGGCGTTGACCACCGAAGCCCCTACTCCGTGCAGCCCCCCGCAGACCTTGTAAGTGTGACCGCCAAATTTAGCCCCGGCGTGCAGGGTAGTGAGCACTGTTTCCAAGGCAGAGATGCTGGTGGTAGGATGAACTTCGACGGGGATTCCACGGCCATTGTCAGAGACGGTGACCCGGTCATCTTGGTGAATCACGACCTCTATCCGGTCGCAAAAGCCGCCCATCGCCTCATCAATGCTGTTATCTACGATCTCGTAGATCAGGTGATGAAGTCCCCGTTGGTCGATACTGCCGATGTACATCCCCGGCCGCCGCCTCACCGCCTCAAGTTCACCTAGAACCTGTATGTCTTCGGCAGTATAGGAATTTTCAGCTTTTATTTCCATTTATACCAACACCTTAATTATAGCTTTCGAAGCTATTTATGTCAAAATTGCCCCCTGGGTGTGATAAAATTAAAAATAGCAGGTGTGTTTGCAGGTGGAGGTGAGTTATGGAACTCTCCCCTTTGGCTCGGGCAAAGTTGGAGAAGATTGGAGGGCTGTCGGAGGAGGAGAAGTCGAGGATAAAGCTCTCTGAGGAGCTAGCCGCCATCCTTTCCGAATATTTTAAGGCGAAGCTAACCTCGGAAGATCTGTGGAAGAGACTAAAGGCCCTCAAGGAGGAGGGCAAAGGTTTCCTCATAAAAGAGGCACAGAGAAGTCTACTTGAGGCCGTTAGACTGGGAGATTCAGGCCCTGATCTCAAGCGCAAGCGTGAGGCCCTTTTAGCACTTGAGACCTTGAAGGAGGAATCGAGGTATGGGGAATTAGAGCTGGGTCTGAAGCAACTGGAAGAACTGCGGAAGGCTTACCAAGAGGAGAAGGGGAAGGCCTTCGATTCCTTGAAAAGGGCTGTGCAGAGGAAAGTGGAGCTAGCGGCTCAGCAGCTAGTTCAGCAGGGTAAGGCGGTGGATGTGGAGGGTTCGGTAGAGGCCAATGCCCGAGCCAGTCCGGAGTGGAAGGATTTCCTCGCCCGGCATGAGAAGGCGTATGGGGAGAGGTTCAAGCTCCTGATGGCTCAGCTCAAGGGACTCATTTGAGCAACTCTCCAACCGAAATTAGGGCTTAAGATTTATCTCTGGGAGGTTGTGGAGATGAAGTTCACGGAGGAAGACCTAGCATTTGTAGTTCGGACAGTAGCCACTCAACGACAGGACTATGAACATATCAAGGAGATTGTGCGAGACAAGCCAGATTTCCTCGGCCTCATGCTGGATGACGAGAAGTTATTTCAGCGCCTGATGAGGGAGGAAGAGGTATTGCTCCGAATCTCCCCCCACCTGCTTTTCGAGATCCTCCTGAGGCAAGCTCGCAAGGAGCTACGGCGTGAGGCATATACCCTTGAGAGGGTAGGACTGACTTGGAGGATACCGGTCTTCGATGGGCCAAAGGTCGCTGGGCTATTGGATAACCAAGAGATCAGAGGCTATTTGGCAGGCATGCTGAGTTCCTTTACTAAGATTGAAAGCACCACGCTGCATTTTGAGCTGGGCGCAAAAACCTATCGGCGAAGCTTCAGCGATATGGACTTTGATGATATGGGAGAACTTTCAAGGTTTGTGGAGCAGAGGTATCGCTTCCCCTTTTACAAGCGGATGGGTGACATTTCTCTTTTCTTGACTGGCATATTCCCCGAATATGTTGAGTCCCCTTACCCCTCTCGGCTAGCCAGGCATGGTCGGATACGGCGAGGTATAAAGGAGTTTGAAGAGGAAGGGAAAGAGGTTTACAAATTGGCCTCTGAGTACGAGGAAGCCAAGAAATCGAACCTGGGAGAAGTTCTCTACAGGCTCTCGGAGAACTTTGACTTGGCCCGGAAATCCTTGAATTTCATCTCTGAGAGATACATCCGCCACCACAAATTCACCTGGTTTGCTCTTTAGGTTCGTTCCCGTTAAACTAAAGTGGCCTTAAAGCGGCCAAGTTCTGTCCTGGAGGATAAAATGCCTTTTGAGAGGCCAGAGATTGTTCGCCCGCCAAGTGAGCACAGAAGTTATTATCTGCCCCTGACCAAGGGCTGCTCCAACAACGCCTGTACCTTCTGCCAGTACTATGGTTCGAAGCTAAAGATAAGGGACAAAGAGGAGGTAAAGCGGGAGATCGACGCCCTAGCTCTCTATATGCAGCATGGTTTGCGTGTTCCGGGAGTTCCAGAAGTAGTTTACTGGGTAGCTCAGAGGTGGGATGGAAAGAGGATTTTTCTCCAAGACGCCGACGCTTTGGTCTACCCCTTCTCAGCCCTTAGAGAGGTGCTGGAATATTTGAACGGAAGGTTTCCCGAGCTGGAGAGAATCGGCCTTTATGCTACTCCCCAGGACTTGTTGCGAAGAAGCGTGGATGAGCTTCGAGTACTTCGAGAGTTGAAACTGGGCCTCATCTATATGGGAGTGGAGAGCGGGGATGATCAAATTTTACTCCGGGTAGGCAAGGGAATAAATTCGGGTCAACTTGTTGAGGCTGGTAGGAAGGCAGTCGAAGCAGGAATAACCCTTTCAGTAACGGTTATTCTGGGCCTGGGTGGTGTGGAGCAGAGCGAGTCACATGCCCTGGCCACGGCCAGCGTTCTCTCTGAGATTGATCCCCAGTACGCTGGAGCCTTAACTATACTTCTTGTTCCAGGCACGCCGATGTATCAGGAATGGAGAGAGGGGAAATTCTCCCTCATCTCACCCCTCAAATCGCTAGAGGAACTCAAGACCATAGTGGAAAATTCGCATTTCACCAATTGTTTCTTTAGCTCAATGCACGCCTCGAATTATCTTCCGATCCGGGGAAGGTTGCCTCAGGAAAGAGAAAGGATGCTCCGGCAGCTTGATAAAATACTGGCCCAGGGGGAGGAGTCTCTCCTCCGCCCCGAATTCCTGCGAGCACTATAAGCTGCCGATGAGCTTGAGCCGATTTTTTGGAGGTGAGAATGCGGGTTCCTATAATCGCTGGAAACTGGAAGATGAACACCACTTTGACTCAGGCAGAGAAGCTGATAAGAGAGCTGAGAGAGAGGCTGGCCAATGTTGAAGGTGTGGAGAAGGTCATTTGCCCCCCCTTTATTTCACTAGCCCTAGCTAGAGAGATCCTTAGGGGGACGGGGATAAAGCTCGGGGCCCAGAATATGTATTTCGAGCAAAAAGGGGCTTACACTGGCGAAATCTCCCCCCCGATGCTCTCGGAACTCTGTGAGTTCGTGATCCTGGGTCACTCTGAGCGAAGGAAATACTTTGGGGAGAGTGATTCGCTGATAAACAAAAAGGTAGAGGCGGCTCTTGCTGCTGGCCTCAGGCCAATCCTCTGCGTGGGTGAACGGCTGGAGGAAAGGGAAGCTGGGAAGACGGAGGAAGTAATTACCCATCAGGTAAAGGAGGGCCTCAGGGGCCTGAGTTCTCCTCAGATGCTGGTAGTCGCCTACGAACCTGTCTGGGCCATTGGCACTGGCAAACCGGCTACAGGTGGTGGGGCGAACGAGGTCATCGGCCTCATCCGTCAGGTTTTGGCCGAACTCTATGGAGGTTCTGCCGCAGAGCAACTGCGCCTCCAATACGGTGGTAGTGTGACCGCAGCAAACATCGCCGAATTCATCTCTCAGCCTGAGATAGATGGGGCACTGGTCGGCGGAGCCAGCCTCAAAGCGGATGAGTTCGTAAGCATCGTGGAGCAGGCAGCCAAGATAAAAAGCCAATGAGAAGGCTGGTAGCCATCGTGGGTCCCACCGCCGTGGGAAAGAGTAAGCTGGCCCTCAAGCTGGCCAGAAGGTTTGGCGGCGAAATACTGAGCGCCGATAGCCGTCAGGTCTATCGTTACATGGACATTGGCACGGCCAAGCCGCCACCTGAGGAGCGGGAACTCATCGCTCATCACCTGATCGACCTGGTTGATCCTGACGAGGAATTCAACCTGGCGCTCTGGCTAGAACTGGCTCATCAGAAGCTGGATGAAATCTATGGGCGGGGTAAACTTCCTTTGCTGGTGGGTGGCAGCGGACTCTACATCTGGGCCTTTCTAGAGAGATGGCGTCTGCCGGGGGTTCCGCCCAATCCTGAGCTTAGAGAAGAGCTTGAGGAACAGGTCAAAACCCAAGGAGTGGCCTCGCTTTTTCAGGAGCTTAGGAAGGTTGATCCTGAGGCTGCCCGCAAGATCGATCCCCGAAACGTGCGGCGAGTAATCCGTGCTCTGGAAATCTACCGGGTGTCCGGCCGCAAGTTTTCTGAGCTCAGCCTGAAGAGGCCCTTAGAAGCTGATATCCTAATTCTTGGCCTGCACCTTCCTCGCCTAGAGCTTTACCGCCGCATTGACTCGAGGGTGGAGGAGATGACTGAGCGGGGTTTGGTGGAGGAAGTGGACTGGCTTCTCAAGCAGGGTTATTCTCCTTCTCTCCCCTCGATGTCTGGCGTGGGATACCGGCAGATTTGTCAGTACTTACGGGGGGAGCTGAGCCTGTCCGAAGCCATCCAGCGAATGAAGTTCGAGACACATCGCTTCGCCCGCCATCAATACGCTTGGTTCCGATTGGACGATGAGCGAATTCACTGGCTCAAAGCGGATAGGGAGGCTGAGGGGCAAACCCTCGAATTGGTCCAGAAAGCCCTCAGCGCTACCTCGCTTCCGTTACTGAGGAAGAGCGAGGCAAGGTGATTTGGAGATGATTGTCATTGGGCTTACGGGCAATATTGGCACCGGCAAGAGCACCGTTTCTGACATGCTCTCCGAGCTGGGAGCTGCGGTAATCAATGCTGATGAAGTGGGGCACGAGCTGCTTAGACCACATACTGAAGTATGGCAGGAAGTGGTCCAGACCTTTGGCCAGGAGATATTGGATCCGGCAGATAGGATTGATCGGGGCAAATTGGGTAGGTTGGTATTCAGTGACCCTGAGGCATTGAAGAAGCTTGATCAGATCATGCATCCCCAAATACGTCGTGTGGTGGAGCAGCTAATGGAAGAGCTACGTCAGGAGGGGACGGAGGTGGCAGTGTTAGAGGTTCCTCTCCTGTTCGAAGCCGGATGGAGATCACTGGTGGATCAGGTGTGGGTTACTTTTGCCTCTGAAGACGTGGTCATCCGCCGCCTTAGGGAACGCTCTGGTCTTTCTGAGGAGCAGGTAAGGGCTCGCCTGCGTGCTCAGCTTCCGATGGAGGGGATGAAAAAACATGCCGATGTGCTTATCAACACTGAAGCCGATTTGGCTCAGGTTCAAGCTCAGGTTAAGGCAGCTTGGCGGGAATTGATTCACCCAGGCACCGAAGAGCTAAAACGGAGAATAAAGCAAATTTTGGTTGGGAGGGAGAAGGGGAGAATTACCGCCCCTGGCCTAGTCCCAGCTGCAGTGCTGGTGCCCATCTTTGAAAAAGAGGGCCAGCACTACATTCTATTCATTGAGAGAACGCAGAGTGTAGAACGCCACAAAGGCGAGATATCTTTTCCCGGAGGGGTCAAAGAGAAGGGTGAGTCCGCTCTAAATGCTGCTCTTCGGGAGAGCTTCGAGGAAATCGGACTTCACCCTGAGGATGCTGAGGTATTAGGAGAACTAGATGAGGAGCAGACGCTTACCAGTAGCTTCGTCGTTTCCCCCTTCGTGGCCTTCATACCTTTTCCCTACGAATTCCAGATAAGTCGGGGAGAGGTGCAGAAATTGATACCCGTGCCTTTCTCAGCACTCCGGGACCCCAAGAATCTGGAGGAGAAACCAATAGTACAGGATCAGCAGGAGCACTTGACTTATTTCTACCACGTTGAGGGCCAGGTTATCTGGGGAGCCACAGCCAGGATCTTGAAGAAATTT
>CAZJSO010000022.1:13462-16483 GCA_964548795.1 uncultured Dehalococcoidia bacterium
CTTAGAGTAGGGGGTTAGCCCAAGGGCAAACTCCTTTTTGCATTCTCTCAAAATTGGCATCCAAGCGCGGAGGAGTTGCCTATGAAGTTGCGAGTAAAGTGGGCAGTGGGTTTGCTTGGGCTGCTGATTATCTACGTTCTTCTGGCACTGGTAATTTTGGGATGCGGGCCAAGTACCCCCACCCCCTCACCACATCTTCCACCACCATCACCTTCACAACCGCAGGGAACGACGGTGCCCACCGTAAAGCCTCCCCAATCTGCTACCCCAAGCGTGGCTCCACATCAAGACGACTTTAGAGAAGCAAGAAAAATCTACCCACCAGAGATAACCCGCGCCCTGCTAAAGGGTCAAATCACCGTCCCCGCTGGCGTTGATGATTGTCTGGCTGAAAGAATCGGCCGAGCACGCTTGCAGGAACTACGCTCCGGCAGTGGTGAGCCAACTGGTACCGAGAACGATATCGCCGCCTTGTGCCTCATGGAGCTCAACATCCCACCAGAATCTCTATACATTAGCGTTACCGAGGTAGAATCATCATATCGCACGGCTCCGGGCAACCTTAGCGGATGGTTCTCCACAGGGCAGGAAGCTGATATCATGCTCTCCGGCATCGATTTCAACAACTCTGGAGGCCCGCTGCTTTTCAACCACCCGAAGGGCATCGCCAGCGATGGCACTCATCTCTTACTGGCTGATGGCAACAACAACCGCGTGCTCATCTGGAACTCGCTGCCAACTGGCAACAGTGCGCCCGACGTAGTCCTGGGCCAGCCGGACTTTACCTCTAACTACCCTGGTACCGGCCCCCACCAGATGAACTGGCCGGCGAGCGTTGCCACTGATGGCAAACATGTCGTGGTCGCCGACACCAACAACGACCGCATCCTCATCTGGAACACTTTCCCTAAAAGCAATGGCACACCGGCGGATATTATCCTCGATGGTAAGGTCGGCTTTGATTTTGGAAAACCCAGCAAGAACGGTTTTTCCTGGCCGTGGGGTGTCTGGACCAATGGCGAGAAGCTGGTGGTTACCAGCACCAGCGGCGGCTATGTGCTCATCTGGAATACTTTCCCTACCCAGAATAACCAGCCAGCTGATATCTACCTTACTGCCGGAGGGAATATGGGCACTCCCCGTACCATAACCAGCGACGGCAATAGCCTGATTGTCGGCGACCACAATGCTAAAAACACCAGCTCAGAAGTGGGCAACTTCTTCTGGAAATCCTTCCCTACAGCTGATGATGAGCTGTATGACTTCTTCCGCCCGGATCCGGTGGACAGCCGCATGGCCTGGATGCAGGGTGACTTCACCACAGAGGGGAAGTTGGTGATGCTGGGCTCAACCGTCCATATCTGGAGCGGCTTCCCTGACACTGCCACTGAGCCCCCGGCTTTATCCATCTCCGGCTTTAAATTCACTGGCGGCGATGGAGCGGGGCTAGTCGTTGCCGGGAACCGAGTGTATATATCCCTATACAATGGCAACCGTATCGTGGTTTACAACAGCGTGCCCACCAACCCCCAGCAGCAGCCCGACTTTGCCATCGGCAGCCCAGATATTAACACTAACACACTGGATACCCATTACTTCATTACTAACGGGATTCCAGCTACCAATGGTAAAAACCTCTTCGTATCCTCCGATTTCGACCGGAGACTCTACGTGTGGAAGCAGATACCCGACCAGAGCGGGGCTTATCCTGACCTCGTCTACTCCTTGCCAGAGGAACCGTGGGACAATGCCCTCTGGAGCAACACGCTGGCCTTGGCCGGCAAAGACACCGTTATGATCTGGAAAACGCTCCCTCTGGAAGGGCAGCCTTTCGACATCAGCTTCAAGGGGGGCATAGGTGGTGTTACCTTTAAAGGGCTCAGCGGTGTGGCCCTGGATGATAGGTACCTTTACCTTTCCGACTTTGGAGCAAACACGATATACGTTTGGGAAGGTATTCCCGATGCCACCAGCCCACCCCTCTTCAGCATCCCGGTAGATGGCCCCGGGCGGCTCTCCAGCGATGGTGAATACCTGGTGGTGACCTCAATCTATAACCATGCCATCTACATCTACCGGGTAGCAGAGCTTGCGGCGAATGCCAGGCCGGTAGCTACCATCGGCGGGCCCGGCAAGTTCAACTTGCCCCAGCATGCCATTGCCACTCAGGGCAGCCTCTTCATTGCCGATACTTGCTTCAACAGGGTGCATATCTGGAAGCATATCACAGATGCCATATCAGGAAAACCAGCCGATGTGGTTCTCGGCAAAGGTGGCCCCGATGCACCACCCCGCCAGCTTAAGGATGCCTTCTTCTGGCCAGCAGGGCTGGCCTTTGACGGCAGCTACCTATGGGTGGGCGAGTTTAAGTTCGGTAACAGGCTGCTGCGTTTTTCGGTGCGCTAGCATAGTTACCAGACGGCAAAGCTGACAAACACCGATGAGGGACTCAGGTAGGATAGCGCTCCCAGCTAACACTGGCAAGCAGTTCCAGAAGTGCTGGGAAAGATAGACTACTGCCGCGTATAAAACTGCCAAGGATTTGGGCTTGTAGCCACGTGCTGCCACAGCAACTTTTTAACGTGCTACCTTAAAATTGAATTTACGGGGTCTCAAAAAGCCGAAGGCTTTTTGGGGACGAACTATTACTGAAGCAAAAGTTTTCTTAGCTCGAAGAGGGCGCCGAAGGCAGCCCGCTTTTTAATTTCCAGTCGGCCTGGGGGATAGAGGGAATAGATCACCCTTTTCCTCACCCCGTCGCTCAGTCCAGTGTAGACTGTGCCCACAGGCTTACCCTCGAGCTTATCCGGGCCGGCCACCCCAGTGGTGGCCACCCCCACATCGGCATTTGCCCTCTGTCGGGCCGCCTCGGCCATGGCCTCGGCAACCTCAGCACTTACAGCCCCATGCTGGGCAATGAGCTCGGCGCTAACCCCGGAGGCCGCCTTGAACTCGTTAGAATAGGCTACCAGGCCTCCCTTGAAGTACTCCGAGCTACCCGGGACATTGGTGAGCAGATCG
>CAZJSO010000023.1:0-13209 GCA_964548795.1 uncultured Dehalococcoidia bacterium
TTCCTCCTCAGCCAGCCCCGTCGTTTGAGCGATGACCTCGAAGTACTGGCTGACCCTCTCGGCCAGCGAGGCAGCAGTTTCTTTCTCCAGCAACGCCGGCTCGGTGGGCACCACCCCCCACGAGATGACCCCGCCACCCCGAAGGAACTCAGCCACCGCCGGAGCATACCTGGTGGGAAGGGTTTCGATCTGATAGGCATCAAAGGAGAGGATTTCCAGCCCGAGGTCGAGCAGGTAAGGCAGGCCCACTTCGGCGCAGAGGTGCATTCCTTTGATTCCCTCTACCCCGGCAAAGAAATCTTGCAGATCCTCCCTTGCCTGGTCATCATGGTAGCCGGAAAAAGCGCTGAAGACCCAACCGAGGCCCGGCTCATCAATCCAGACGAAGGCATTCTCGTTCCTGGACCTTAGCTCATGAAACATGACATTTACCTTGCGGCGTATAAATTCGAAGAGGACAGCCCTCACATCATCATCGTAGTTGATGGGCTTGAATTCCTCGTCCAGGACTCGGAAGCCAAAGCTCACCGGTCCGGTTAGCTGCGCTCTTATGGCCGGGTAAGGGGATAAATCCTGCTTGAGAAATAGCTCATAGGCCGCCGAGTAGGGTGGCTTGAGTCTGAAGGCTTCGTCCTGCTCCAGGAGCTCAAAATAACCTTCCAATTCCTCTTCAAATCGGGCTCGGCTGAAGAAAATTTTTTCCTCTTCAACGTCAAGGGTTATCCCCGGGAAATTGGCCGAGACCTGGGCATACATGTCCTCATAGAAGCTCACGTTGGGTAGCTGGGGGAGGAAGGGGATATCAAAGCTCAGGGCAAGCTCCAGCGCTCGCTCAACGTCGCGGTGGGGCATGATGCCCATGGCGGTGGTCCTTAGATTTCCCTCCATCCCCCTCTCTGTTCTCTCAGGTGAAGGGCGGGACGACTAAAGTGCTTCCTTCTCTGCCAGCTCAATGGCGCGCTGGAGCTCAGCAGTAAGCTGGGGTGGCAGCCCTTCAATATCCACCCTCAGAAAGCCCCGCACGATCATTGACACGGCCTCATCTCGGGAAATGCCCCGGGCCATGAGGTATTCCACCTCCTCCTCGGCGATCTTCCCCACCGCTGCCTCATGGGAGAGATCCACCCCGGGGAGGTCGCCCCTGAGTTCTGGTATGGCGTGTATGATGCCCTCTCCAGAGAGGATAAGGCCTCGACATTCGAGGTGGCCTTTGACCTCAGGCGCTTTGCCCTCAATATAGCCCCGAGCGATGACCGTTCCCCCGGTGGTGGCAGCGCGAGAGATGATCTCCGCCCGAGACCCTCTTGCCTCGAGCAGAACCTTGCTGCCCAGGTCCAGGTAAGACTCTGGAGGAGCCAGGACAACGGAGTTGAAACGCACTATGGCATTTTCCCCCACACATCGCGCCGCGGGATACATCTGTACTGATCTTACCGGGCGGAGGCAGACGTAGTTGCTGAGGAAAATTCCCCCTTCCTCAACCATTATTCCGGTGCGGGGCCGTACCTCTACTTTGGGAGCCCAGCTATGAATCATGGTGAAGCTCACCTTCGCCCCCCGCTTAATGTAGAACTCCGAGATGCCAAGATGCAGACCGGAAAGCTGCTCGGAGGCCGTGGCACACCCAGTGATTATATGGAGCTCAGAACCTTCCTCAGCGATGACGATGTTATGCACGCTCTGCGCCAGCCGCGGCTGAGAGAGATAGAGACAGGCCTGGACGGGGTAGACCACCCTGGCTCCGGGTAAGGCCCGAATGAAATAACCGTTAAAGCGATGCTCCTTTACATAAGCAGTAAACTCGTCGGCCTCGGGTTCTACTGCTTGCCAGAGATATTCCCTGAGCCAGTTGTGCTTCTGGAGTGCCTCCATGGTTCCCATTACCTCGATTCCCTTTCCGATGGTGGAACGATGAATCACCGACTGATCCACCTGGATGAAGGTGGCCGATCTTCCCTCCGCTTGGTCGAGGACTATACCAGCATCCAGCATCCGCTGTTTATCCGATTCGGGCAGAAGGGAGGGATCTTCCCGGTAGGGGTGCTCCCCTCCCTCCGAAACATATGAATTGAGATCTATTTCCTCTCTCGCTTCTCGCATTTGACACACTCCTCGTAACCGCTTTTCTTGATGGTGTCCAGAATCTCTAGCGGATTGGCTTGGCACCATATCGTTCCGTTGAGAAGTACACAGCCTTTATCTACGTGGACATAATCCAGAATATGACCTGTATGGGTGATAATGAGGCCAGCGTGATGACGCTGACGCCGCTGTTCCTTCTGGAGAACCAGGTTGATCATCTCCCCGATGAGGGCGATGTTCACCAGGTCGACCCCCGATTCCGGTTCATCCAGGAGCGCCAGATCCGGATTCTGGGCTAGAAGCTGGAGCAACTCTGCTCGCTTGATCTCCCCTCCAGAGAAGCCATAGTTTACCTCTCGGTCGAGGAAGTCATTCATCCTGGCCTTCTCCGCCAGACTTTCGATAAATCTCTCGTCTCCGCGCTGTCGTAGTGAGGCCAGGAGAATGTCCCTCAGCCTCACTCCCCGCACCACCGGTGGTCGCTGGAAAGAGAGGCCTATCCCCATCCGGGCCCTCTCCTCCATGGGGGTATCCGTGACGTCCTTTCCCTTGAAGAGTATCCGCCCCTGGATAACCCGATATCTGGGCATTCCCATGATGGCCATGATGAGGGAGGTCTTCCCAGCTCCGTTAGGACCGAAGACCGCCATGGTCTCTCCTTCATCAAGGCTGAGGTTGATGTCCCCTAATATTTCCTTTCCATCCACCTCTACCCTTACTTTCCGAAGCTCGAGTAACTTGCTCATGGTGCTCCCTTCTTCCCTCTGACATTTCCTTACTGGTAAAGTTGTCTCAGGGATGGCCGGGGCCGATTTGCGCTAGGAGGCTAAGGACTCTCATCACTCCTCGCAGTTCCCTCAGCGTTGGACTGAGTTGAAGCAGGACATGATTGACCCCAATGCTTTCCAGATGCTTTATCTTCTGAGCCACGGTTTCGGGAGAGCCTACCAATCCGGTATCTAAGGTCTGATCGAGCACGTCGTGACTGCCCCCGGTTATTCGCTCCACATATTTTTCGGCTTCCGCATCCGTGTCTCTAATAAAAGTTAAGCCGGGAACGGCAAATTCTATTTCGGGCCTCCCTTTCTTCGCTAAGCGTTCCCGCATATCGACGATATTCCTTTTCACCCTCAAGGCTACCTCCTCGCATTAACCACCCGTCTGCTTCCTCAGCGGCGAGATGCCGCGAGTCTTTGGACATCCCGGCGTAGCATTCTGGAGGCCTGGGATCTGGTTTCGGTTCAAGGATGCCGTTGGTTATGAAGTAATATTTCCCCTCAAAGTTTGCCCTATCTTCTTCCCATAGCTTCTTGATAATTTGGATTGCTTCCTTTGCCCGGGCTATGCGGTCACGATGTCGGTAATAAGGCAATCCATAGGCTTCATACTCCTGTCAGTTGCCTCGGCAATTGCCGAGGCAAGAGTCCAGGATTCCAAAGAGGGTGCCCGTTCGCCCTTTATTGGATTTAGCATGTGGTCGGGAATCCACAAAGAATGTAGGCCTATCCTTTCTGCCTCGAGGGCCACCTGCTTTACATAGTCGTAGGTGGGCGGTTTTTCCTCCTCCTCGCCAATGGAGTAGATTCCCTCGGCCTGCGCCCTACCAGACTCGCGGCTCGGGAGCCAGCCCCCGTAAACGGGTAAATCATCTTCCGCGCCTCCTTTCCTCCGGGCAGGCTAGCTTTTCCTCGGGCATGCCGCTCACCTTCAACCTCCGGTTAAATTTATTTCGCTCCAGTCTCGGTCAAGCCCCGCTTTAGCTCGGTGAGTTGCTTTAGGTGGGCTAGACCCTGCTGTTCCAAGCTGACGGCTATGTCGAGCAGTTCATCTGTCGAATCCTCCATCCTGTGCCCGGTCCTTAGTAATTCTCCGCCAGGAGCTCGTAGTAGCTCTGAGGATAGCCGCAGGCAGGACACACCTTGGGCGCTTCGGGCCCCTCGTGGACGTAGCCGCAGTTGCGGCACTTCCACCTCACCACCTTGTCCTTCTTGAAGACCTTCCCCTCTTTAAGGTTTTGGAGGAGCTTGAGGTAGCGCTTCTCGTGCTGCTCCTCCACCTCGGCCACCTCCCGGAAGAAGTCGGCGATCTCCCCGAACCCCTCCTCGCGGGCCACCTTTTCGAACTCAGGGTACATCTGCGTGTGTTCGTATCTTTCCCCCTCGGCGGCCGCCTGGAGGTTGGCCGACGTATCGCCCATAAGGCCCAGGAACTTGGCTAGTTTCTCAGCATGGGCTCGCTCGTTATCCGCCGTCTCCAGGAAGACGCCAGCGATCTGCTCCAGTCCCGCCTCCTTGGCCACCTGGGCGAAGTAGGTGTACTTATTTCGGGCTACTGACTCGCCCTGTAGGGCAGTCATGAGGTTCTGCTCGGTCTTTGATCCCTTGAGGTGCTGCATGTTTCCTCCCTTCCAAGTGATCTAAACTTTCTGGAATTCGCTCTTTGAAGCCCACAGACTGGACATACCCAGCCCTCGGGCAGTTGTTCGAAAGGAGTTCCCGGCGGATCGCTTTGTCTCTCCCCGCTGCGGGAGGTCACCACATAGAGCCCGTAACTCAGCTTGCGTAGTGCCTTGGTATTCATGCTTAACCTCCTTTTTCCGCTAGAATTACTGCCTCCTCGACTAGTCTTTTCCCCAGGAGGAAGGCTTCTTTTAATGCTGTGGGATGCTGTCTTATGGCTCCCTTTTCATCCACCCCACGGTAAAGGAGCTCTCCCCAGTATTCCACGTCAATCGTGCGAAAGAAGATCTTCACCGTGGCCTTGGCCGGTTCGAAGAGGTCGCGGAACTTGGTCCCCCCGACGGAGATGAAGATTCCCTTCCGTGGTTGTTCGGAGAGCGGCCTCTTTAAGATGTATTTGCGGGCCCAAAAGGCCTGGCAGCGGTCAATCATGGCCTTAGCGTCGGCGGTGAGTCCATAAAACTGAATGGGAGAGGCCAGGGCCACGGCATCCAGGGTTTCGAGCTCCGGGTAAATCAGCCACATATCGTCCTCCACCACGCACTTTCCCTCGGCCAGACAGCCATCGCAGTGTTGACAGGGGGCGATGTTCATCTCCGGGAGGATGAAAAGGAGGGTCTCTGCCCCCTTCTCCTCGGCTCCCCGCAGAAATTCCTTAAGGAGAGTCTCGGTATTTCCCTCCCTGCGGGGGCTGCCGGAAATTCCTACCACCTTCATCTTGCTTAGCTTTGGATATCTAAGACACCTTGGTTTCCCAGAGACCGTGAATGTTGCAATATCCTCGCTCTCCGGCCCCGGTACTCCGGGGTGTAGCAGGTGACGGTATCGGGTGGGTGGGCTTTCTTATGTTAATCTTTCTGATGTCGTGGGCCCCAATTAACTAAATTCTTCCAGCATTTTCAATGGTAGGCTCTATCCCTTCTTCACCGGGTTTCCAACCTGCTGGTGTAACTTTCCCCGTCTCTCGAACAAACCTGAAAGCCTGAAGTTGTCTGAAGGTTTCCTCCAGGTTTCTGCCGACCGTAGCATTTAACACCTCATAACCTCGAAGGATGCCATCAGGGTCAACGATAAACCGGCCTCTAGTCTCAATGCCGTGGTCTTCATCTACAACTCCAAACCTTCGGCCAATTTCAAAGGTCGGATCAGCAACCATGGGCATTGGCGGGAACTTCTTTCCCGTTTCCTTTAAAGCAGCGGTTATCGCTGGACTCGTCTCCGCCCAAACCTTATGGGAATGAACAGAATCTGCACTGATAGCAATTCCGACCCCTCCAAACTGCTTCAAGTTCTCATAGTTTCTGATTATCCCAGCGACCTCAGTGGCACACACATATGTGAAGTCCCCAGGATAAAAGCATACCAATACCCATTTGCCACGATAATCGGATAGTTTTATCTTTGTTACCTTACCCTCAAAGTAAGCAGTTCCCTCAAAATCAGGCGCTGGTTTGTCTACCACTATCATCTTTTTCGCCTCCCTTTATTCAACTTCTACGCAGTTCTGCCACACACCGTGGACGTTGCAGTAAGCGAGTGCGCAGAAAGACTTGAATTCTCCCACGGACACCTGAAACCTGACGTTGGGATTGGTGTAAGTAGGAGCGAAAGCCGCTCTGCCGAGCTCAACTGCCTGTCCGCCTTTCTTTAGGCCGTAGAGTTCTATCCATGCGATGTGGTGTTCCACCGTGTTGGGGTGCGGGACATCCTTACCCACGATCACCCGCACAATATCCACATCTTCTCTGCCACGCCCTTTGTCTATCTCAATTATCGGGACATGCTTCTCTTTCCCTTCAGCTTCTGTACCTTTTAATATATCTCCAAATTTCATCTTATCACCCCCTTTCATTGCTTTAATATTTGTTTTATATCTTCTTCTGGCTCACTGATAAGTCTTAAGTCATATTCTTCTTTTAAAACCTTCAGAATGTCATCATTCACCCAGGCAGGGAGTATAGGACCCAGAAATATACCTTTTATTCCGAGTGCAAAGAGGCTCCAAAGTATAGCCACAGCTTTTTGCTCCATCCAACTCAAGACTATGGCTAGTGGAAGTTCATTTATGCCCACGCCAAATAAGTCAGCCAGGGCCGCGGCAATTTCTATGGCCACGATCGAGTCATTGCACTGTCCCAGGTCAATCAATCTGGGGATACCTTCTATCTCACCAAGATTTAGGTCGTTGAACCTGAACTTGCCACAGCCAAGAGTTAAGACAACGGTATCTTGCGGCAACTCCTTAACAAACTCCCGATAGTATTCCATCTTCTTGAGTGGGGAATCACATCCTCCGATGAGAAAGAAATGGCGAATTTTCCCTGCATTCACAAGTTCCTTAATCTTGTCTTTTAAGGACAAAACCACAGAGCTTGAGAATCCTGTGGTCAGGACATAATCCCCGGGCTCATCCTCAAGTTCCGGCAACGATTTTGCTTTCTCTATCACGGGTATATAGTCGTATCCAGCAATGTGCTGTACCCCGGGCAGGCGCGCAGGTCCGGTGGTAAACATTCTATCTTTGTAATCTTCCCTGGGTATTAGAACACAGTTTGATGTCCCCAGAATTGCTATGGGATACCTGGAGAACAAATTTTTCTGATCTCTCCACGATATTCCAAGATTACCAACCAGGTGCTTGTACTTTTTTAAACCAGGATGTCCATGTGCGGGCAAAAGTTCTGAATGGGTATAAACGTTTATCCCGGTTCCTTCTGTTTGTTTGAGCAACTCTTCAAGCGCTTTCAGGCCGTGTCCAGTTGCAACGATTCCCTTTCCTTTGACAGTTCCCGTTTTTACTTCTGTGGGCTCCGGTTCGCCATAAGTTTCAATATGGGCCTTTTTTAAAAGTTTCATCGTCTTCACATTCATCCTGCCGCCCTCAACAGCCAGTCTAAGGAGATCTTCCGCGTCGAAGTTAACCTGGGTGAACGTGGAATAAAACACCCTTTCCAAAAATGCATCTATCTCGGTATCGGTATATCCCAGCTCCCTCGCATGGTAAAGATAAGCTGCCATCCCTTTCGTGGCGATTAACAGGTTGTCCTGCAAACGAGCGACCGTGGGCTCCTTCCCGCAAACCCCCTTGACGGTGCAGCCGGTCCCCCGAGCCGTCTGCGAACACTGGTAGCAGAACATGGCCAGCCTTTCCTTCTCTGACATCTTCCCTCCTTTCAATTTAGGCCTAATTTCCCCCGACCCATATTCGGCATGGGTCTCTCAAATGTCCTCGTGCCGGGTCGGTCAGTCGGGCAGCTTCTTCGGCCCCTTCCATCTGCGGAAGTCGTCGATCTCCTTTTGCAGCGTCTCCGCCAGCTGGCACCCATGAGAGGCCGCCAGCGCCCGGTACATCTCTATGGCGTGCTCGGCCAGCCTGTCCTGCGCCCGCAGGATGAATACCGGCTCGTCGGCGCCGATCTTGGGGATGTCTATCCGGCCATATTTGCTCGACAGGGCCATAGCACCTCCTTTTGCTCCTTAGACTTTGGGCTCCTCTGGTGGGCAGGGGCGGATGAGAGAGGCCTCATCTTCTACGTACCGCTTTAGAGGCCAGAGGCGCATGCCGGTAGCCAGAGGAGCAACCTTTTTCTGGAGATCTTCGCCTTTGTCTTGTCCACGCTGAGTCATGATTTTTCCTCCTGAGGTTCCCTTTGCAAGCACTCGGAACAGATCCCGTAGAAGCAGGCCTGGACTGCCTCAATTTTATTCCCCTCCACCCAGCCACTCTCGGCGATGGGACATGAGGTCTCAATATCCAGGAGTCTTCCGCACCTCCGGCAGAAGAAGTGGTGGTGAGGTTTGGGGTTGGGGTCATAGCGAGCCTTCTTGTCGGTGACCGTAAGCTGCTGAATTTCCCCCAGCCTCGAGAGGAGTTCCAGGGTGTTGTAGACCGTGGCTCGGGAAAGCGAGGGGAAAATCGCCCTCAACTGCTCGTAGATATCCTCCGCCGTGGGATGGTCGGTTCTTTTCTGAAGCTGCTCCAGTATGGCGAGCCGCTGCGGGGTGGGAGTAATCCCCTTCTCCCTCAGTCTATCTGCAGTTCGTTTGTCTATGGTAGATTAATTCTAGATTAGGAATAATTCTTTGTCAATATCTAGTTTAGAAATCTGTGAGTGAACTTCAACCTTTCCGGCGGGCCAAACTTCAGTGCGGGGTGGGGGTAGAGAATTAAGGCCTTCTTCGGAAGAGGCTGGGAAGGCCACGGCGTGGTTTATAGGCTGCCAGGAGCTCCCGCAGCTCTTCCTCGGAGGTTCCCAGCTCGGTCAGGGTGATGCCCGCTTCCTCGGCCAGGCTGCGAACGTAGCCGACCTCTCTCTTTACATCCTGGGTCGTACAATGCTCTCGAGCCAGCCTTAGCCAGGTCAGGGCAGCATTTATCAGCCCATTTCGGGCGCAGGTCTGTAGTTCTTCCTCAGAGGTGCCGATATCTGATAGCTTGATGCCGCCTTTTTCAACATACCCCCGCAGTTTGCTGATCTCCAGGCTCACTCCCCATTTCTGGGAGTTCTCCCGTATCTTTTTCAGCTGCTCCTCTGCCTTAGCCCGATAATCCTTTTCTGCCTCTACTGCCATGGCCATTGTCTCACCTCCCCATTGAGTAGTTCTGGCAGTATGGAGCTATCACTTATCTCCGTTCGCCTCTTCGCATGGCCAGGATGGCTTTAATTCCCTCCAGGTTGATGCCTTCCTCCTCCAGCGGGGCTATCTCCCGGATCAGCTCTATATCGGCATCGGAATAAAGCCGCTGTCCAGCCTCGGTGCGGGCTGGCTTAAGAAGACCAGCTTCTTCATATCGGCGCAGCCGGTGGTTAGGCACCCTGGTGAGCCTTACGGCCACGCCCATGGTGTATTTTGGGATATGCCTCTCAGCCACAACCTCTTCAGCCACGCTAACACCTCTCAATTTATTTAGCCCATGAATATCAATGGGGCTCAACATTTTTATATCACACTTCATAAATTTTGTCAATATTCTCTAAAAATAGGTTATGTAACTTGACACGATATATATCAAGATGTATAATTATGCTGGAAAGCTCAGAAGCTTGGATGGCCATGGAGAGAGAGATCGGAGTTTACGTCATCAGCGTGGTTTCCAGGCTGTTGGGCCTGCACCCGCAGACCCTGCGCAAGTATGAGCGGGCGGGGTTTCTGAGGCCCTCACGGAGCGGCATGCTTCGGTTGTACTCTGACGAGGACCTCGCTCGTCTGAGGGTGATTAAGTACCTGGTGGACGAGCTGGGGTTGAACCTGGCGGGCGTGAAATTAGCCCTGGCCTTGCGTGCCGAGCTTCTGGAGCTGGAACAAGAGGTCGCTCTGGCGAACATTGACCGCCAGAGCGAGAGGCGGCTGAGGGGTTTCATTAGAGAGATGTTGGAAATGCTGGGAAGCTGATGACGGAGGAGGAAGATGAATCTGAATAAGTTTACGGAAAAGGCGCAGGAGGCTCTTCTGGCAGCGCAGAGGCTGGCCGAGGAGCGCAGTCACACCCAGGTTGAGGTGGAGCATTTGCTTTATGCCCTCCTCGACCAACAGGGGGGCATTGTTCCCCAAATCGTGGGTAAGTTAGGGCTCGACCTTGGCCGGCTGAAGCAGCAGGTGGAGGCAGAGCTGGAGCATCAGCCCAGGGCGTATGGGCCGGCGCAGGTCTATGTTTCCCCGCGCCTGAAGCAGGTTTTGGATGGTGCTGCTGAAGCGGCCAAAAGGCTGAGGGATGAATACATCAGCACTGAGCACTTGCTGCTGGCCATAGTGGACCGGGACAGCGGTCCCTCGGGTCGGCTGTTTAGGGAATATGGCCTGAGCCATGACCACCTTTACCAGGCCCTGACCTCCATCCGTGGAGGTCAGCGGGTGACCGACCTGAACCCGGAGGATAAATATCAGGCTCTAGAAAAGTATGGCCGGGACCTCACCGAGCTGGCCCGCCGGGGCAAACTCGACCCGGTGATCGGTCGGGACGAGGAGATAAGGAGAGTCATTCAAGTGCTGTCCCGTCGCACCAAGAACAACCCGGTGCTCATTGGCGAACCGGGCGTGGGCAAGACGGCCATTGTTGAGGGACTGGCCCAGCGTATTGTTAAGGGCGATGTCCCCGAGGGATTGAAGAACAAGCGCCTGGTGGCCTTGGATATGGGGGCTTTGGTGGCTGGAGCCAAGTACCGGGGTGAATTCGAAGAGCGCCTTAAGGCAGTGCTTCGGGAAATCCAACAGGCTGAGGGTCAGATCATCCTCTTTATTGACGAGCTCCATACGGTGGTTGGGGCTGGGGCGGCGGAGGGGGCGGTGGACGCCTCCAACATGCTCAAGCCCATGCTGGCCCGGGGTGAACTCCACTGCATTGGGGCCACCACCCTGGATGAGTACCGCAAGCATATAGAAAAGGATGCCGCTCTGGAGCGAAGGTTTCAGCTGGTGCTGGTTGACGAGCCCTCGGTGGAGGAGGCCATTAGCATTCTGCGTGGACTCAAGGAACGTTATGAGGTGCATCATGGCGTGCGCATTAAAGACTCCGCCCTGGTAGCTGCGGCGGTGCTCTCCCAGCGGTACATCAGCGACCGCTTCCTCCCCGACAAGGCCATTGACTTGGTGGATGAGGCTGCGGCTAAGCTTCGCACAGAGCTGGACAGCCTGCCGGCGGAACTGGATGAGGTTGAGCGGCGCATCATCCAACTGGAGATCGAGCGGGAGGCCTTGAAGAAGGAGAAAGACTTGGCCTCTGCCGAGCGCCTGGCTCATCTGGAAAAGGACTTGGCTAACCTTAAGGAGGAGAGCCAGCGGCTCCGGGTCCAATGGCAGCAGGAGAAGGAAGCTATCCAGAAGGTCCAACAGCTCAAGGAGCAAATAGAGCAGGTGCGTCACGAGATAGAGATCGCGGAGCGCTCCGCCGATTATGAGCGGGCAGCTCAGCTTAGGTATAGCACTCTCGCGGAGCTGGAGCAACAGCTTAAGGGGGAGGAGGAGCGACTTTCCGATCCTCACCAAGGTCCGCGGATGCTCAAGGAGGAGGTGGATGAGGAGGATATTGCTGAGGTGGTGAGCCGCTGGACTGGAATACCCATCAGCCGGCTCATGGAGGGGGAGCGAGAGAAGCTGCTGCATATGGAGGACCGGCTGCATCAGCGGGTGGTGGGGCAGGACGAGGCGATCTCGGCGGTGGCTAATGCCATTCGTCGGGCTCGCGCTGGCCTTCAGGACCCCAATCGGCCTCTGGGCAGCTTCATCTTTCTTGGACCCACCGGAGTGGGTAAGACAGAGTTGGCCCGGGCACTGGCGGAATTCCTGTTCGACGATGAGCAGGCCATGGTTCGGCTGGATATGTCGGAATACATGGAGAAGCACACCGTCTCCCGGCTCATTGGAGCTCCGCCGGGTTATGTAGGCTATGAAGAGGGAGGGCAGCTCACCGAGGCCGTGCGGCGCAGGCCTTACACGGTGGTGCTCTTGGACGAGATAGAGAAGGCTCACCCGGATGTGTTTAATGTGCTGCTGCAGCTCCTCGATGATGGCCGACTTACTGATGGTCATGGTCGCACGGTAGACTTCAAAAATGTGGTGCTCATTATGACCAGCAACCTGGGTAGCCAGTGGATAGCGGAGCTGGGCCCAGGGCAAGAGGTTGAGCTCAGACAGCGGGTCATGGAAGCGCTGAAGGCCCAGTTCCGGCCTGAATTTCTCAATCGGGTGGATGAGGTAATCATCTTCCACCAGCTCAGCCGAGAGCACCTGAAGCAGATCGTTGAGCTGCAGTTCGCTCGGCTCAAAAAGCGGCTAACTGAGCGGCAGATTAATCTCGAGCTGACCGAAGCCGCTCGGGAGCTACTGGTGGATGAGGGCTACGATCCGGTATATGGCGCTCGCCCTTTGAAGCGAGCCATTCAGCGTCTTGTCCTCGACCCTCTAGCAGTGAAGGTGCTGGCGGGCGAGTTTAAGGAGGGGGATGAGATAGTGGCTGAGGTTCAGGATGGCCGGATCAATTTTGCCCGGAAAGGAGCGGTCCCGGTAGCTTCGAGTTAACGATTTGTAGCGGGGGCAGGGCTGCATCAAGAAAAAACAGAAAAGGAGGTGAGCCCATGGCAGAAATCTTTGGTCGAGAGTTGGTTCCCTGGAGGCCCATCAGAGAGCTAGATGAGGCCTTCGACGAGATGGAGCGCACCTTTGAGGAGATCTTCGGCCGGCCCTTTTATCCGGTGGCCTGGCGGCGGTCTCCGGCGGTAAGGGCCTGGTCGCCCCCTCTGGAGGTGTATGAGAAGGAGGAGGAGTACGTGGTGAAAGCCGAGCTCCCCGGGATGAAGAAGGAGGAGATTGACATCTCCCTGGTGGGGGACACCCTAACCATCAAAGGGGAGCGGAAGGCTGAAGAGGAGGTCAAGAAGGAGAGCTACCACCTCTGTGAGCGGTGCTACGGCAGTTTTGAGCGCTCTCTTAGCCTGCCGACTGAAGTAGATGCCGCTAAGGTGGAAGCCAAGTATGAGAACGGGGTCTTGGAAATCAAGCTACCCAAGGTCCCCGAGGCTAAACCCAAGAAGCTCGAGATCAAGGTCAAATGACCACCGCCAAACACATTCCCGGCCCCGCCCCCGCCTATTCGCTGGTTTTTAATTGTCTGCTGGCGGGTCTGAGCTCGCCCAGAAGGATTATTTAGCTTCTATCCACTAGATAAGGAGAT
>CAZJSO010000023.1:13219-16470 GCA_964548795.1 uncultured Dehalococcoidia bacterium
GGTAGACACCGCCAGGGTGGAGGCCAAGTACGAGAACGGGATCCTTGAGGTAAGACTGCCCAAGGTTCCCGAGGCCAAGCCCAAGAAGCTGGAGATCAAGGTCAAATGAACGTCGCCAAACACATTCCCGGCCCCGCCCCCGCCTATTCGCTGGTTTTTAAATCGCCTCCTGGCTGAGCTCCTACTCGCCAGGAGGTTTTTTAAGCCTCTACTCCGTATAAATGGAGATCGTTAAATTCTTTACATCTGGAAGCCGAGAGCGAACCCTGGACAAAATCTTGTTTTTAATCAACTTAAATTCCCCAATTGTCATGTCATGTGACACTATTATTTCAAGCTCCCCCTGATAGAATGGCCCGGTTTTTCTTAAGCGGACAAGATGGGCTGAATCCACATCGGGGATTTCCTCGGCTATTGCTTTGATCACAAAGCTTCTGTCAATGCATCCCTGGTCACAGGCGTCGACAAGCATGTGACTGCTTTCCTTGATTGCCACAAAGCCAATGGTAACGATGAGACCAGCAATGGCAAATCCGGCAATGGCGTCAGCCCTTAGATATCCATAATGGGCAAAGATTAAGGCTACGACGGTAAGCCCTGAGGCGACACCATCCTTTATGGTGTTGAAAGCCTCGAGCTTGACAGAACCCATGTTGGTTCTCCGACTTCCTCTGTATTTATAGATCCCCAGGCTTATCGCTATAACTGCAGCAATTGCGGCAACGATTGCACCCATGATTGGGAAATTAACTTCGTGAGGGTTGACCAATTGACCATAGGATCTAAATACAATATAAGCTGCCAGCACTAACATAACGATTGCAGCAACTGCTGAGGCCAGGCTCTCCATCTTGTAGTAGCCATACTGAAATCTATCATCGGCAGGTTTTCTGAAAAACACCAGCCCAATCCAAACAATACCGGAAACAAATCCATCTCCAATGCAGTCAATGCCGTTTGCCGTCAGGGCAACGCTTTTCAAAAAGAGCTCTCCAAGTATAATCTGAGCAAAACCTAATCCAATTAAAACTAGCGCGGTCAAGCCTGCCAGTCTATCTGCATTTTTCATCCAGCCAGCGACCATAGCATCAGCACCCCATCGTGAATCTGCTCTTCAATTCCACCCTGGTTCAATTAAAGCATTAAGCCGGGGAAAATCCGAACTTGTGTGGAAATTTGCACAGTCGCGATAAGGGATGGGCTTTTATCTTATCCTCTTAACTATATCTTCTTTAGGGATGTTATTCCAGAGGCTTATTCTATTAAGAATGTCGGACAAAGTTCCTTTTGCTACAACTCTGTGGGCTGGGACAGTTAATATTATGTTCGCCCAGAGGCGTGACTTTTCGTAGCCTTATATGACTGCCCCGCTGTCTAACGACCTCATAGCCTAGCGACCTGAGAAGGCGGATAACATCGTCACCGCTAACTTGAGGGAGCTTTGGCATCTGCTAGCCTCACCTCAGAGAGGGTCAAGATAGTAATAGCTTCGTCGATGTCGCCAAAGTGAGCCGATACAGCTTCTTTAATGTTCTGGAATAAATCATCCAAAGTATCGCCTTGTGTAAATATGTCCTCTCCTATGCCACGGGCACACCAAAACTCACCATCGAAGTAAGTTTCTATCTTTACTAACATATTTGACTCCTATCTAAATCTCGATCTCAATCCTATTATACCAGAAAACTCAATTTAGGTTCTCCTTTCAATTCCACCCTGGTTCAATTAAAGCAACCTCATATATCTAACCCGTGTTTTGAGTTGAATGAGTTATTCTAAGGCAGTTTGCTATACCTTAGTCCAAAATCGAAGGCATGTCAAGTAGCCTGAAGCTGTCTTATAACTGAGCTGGAGGCTATTTGGACATTGCCAGAGAACCTCTGGGAGGCTAGAATGTGCTAGGGAAATGGGAAAGCTGAAGTCGCTCTCCATCCTGATTCTGGTGGGCCTTTTACTCCTTGCCGGCTGCGCCGGCAAGGCGGCCGGTCCCACCGTGGCCACGGTTATAGACGGCGATACCCTCCTGCTCCAGGGTGGAGGGAAGGTCCGGCTTCTGGGAATAAATGCGCCGGAGGAGGGCCAGCCCTACTTTGAGGAGGCCACTGCCAGGCTTCGGGAATTGGTAGAGGGGAAACAGGTCAGGCTAGAAAAGGATATCGTGAAGCGGGATCAGTATGGGAGACTTCTGAGGTATGTTTTCTTGGGCGGCGAGAACATCAATGTAAAGCTCGTTCGGGAGGGCCTGGCCCATGTTTATCTCATCCCACCAAATGTCAAATACGAGCTGGAGCTGAGGGCAGCCGAGGAGGAGGCTCGAGCTGCGGGGAGGGGGATCTGGCAGCCCTCCGGAATACGGTGCCTTCGGATCATAAACTTTCACTGGGATGCCAAGGGGAACGACTGTGAGAATTTGAACGACGAGTATGTGGTCTTCCAGAACACCTGTTCTCAGCCAGTGAATATGACTAACTGGACGGTCAAGGACGAGGGAAGGCACATTTATACCTTTCCGCGATTTGTGTTGCGATCTGGGGCTACAATAACACTTCACTCCGGCTGCGGGAAGGATACCCGAACGGATCTATACTGGTGCAGTAGCGGAGGCAAATGCAATGCCATCTGGAATAACAGCGGGGATACCCTTTATCTTCGAGACTCACAGGGGAGGCTGGTTCTAAGATATTCCTATGGCCATCAGACTCCAGCCCAATAGAGAGTATGGGTCTGTCCAGATGAGGAATTAGAGCACTTGCCCATGTCTGATAAAGGCGTAAAGCGATTTCCTGTATATTAGTACCAGGGCAAACCAAAGGAATATCGCCGCCCCTACAAGCTCGGGTATGTATACCGCGGAGTTTGTCACCAGACTGCGGAGAAGGTTTGGTATCCAGTGGCTTATGTCGCACTTTGGAAAGGTTAAGCCATAAAGTGGCCAGAGAAACGTTCGAGGGGTAAGCCATATTTGGTCAAGCATATCGTGCACAAAGGTGCCAAAGGAAACAGCGAGGAGCCAGGTTTTTCCGCGGCTGCGGTAGAGCCAGAACGCTGCCAGAGAGAGGACGACCAGGAGCAGGAGAGTATGGGCGAAGATGCGGCCGTTGCTGAAGATATTCCGGCAGAAGTAATGTCCTAAAGGCTTATCAATGATGTCCGGAAGCAGTGAGCCCAGAAGCAGGAATCTTATGTCCACTCGTCTTCCCAGGGAGATGAACCAGGAGGCGTGGGCGGGGTGGTTTTGGGCGGGTGACGAT